>NZ_JBWZNA010000011.1:0-131654 GCF_056725885.1 Acinetobacter sp. GRABPA_MV_2 | reverse complement strand
AATTTATTTAATTTGTCATGTTTAAAATTTAGACTCAAGTATTTTATTTATCGCCTATATGAAAAAGGCCCCTTATGTATAAGAGGCCTTTTGAAACTTACCAGATATCTGAATCAACTTTTTTCTTCAATTCCGGATACTTGTCAATTTTAAACTCAGGCTCTTTGATGCCTCGTTTCAATTGCTCACGGTAATCTTTTAACAAAGTACGTGCCATTGGCGTTAACAGTAAGATCGCAATCAAGTTAATGGTTGCCATGATACCCATAAATAAGTCAGCCATAGACCAAACGAGTGGAACACTACCGATTGCACCGAAGTACACCATGACCAATACAAAAATACGGAAGATGAACATAACTTTCGGGTTGTTATTAATAAACTGTACATTACCTTCTGCATAGGCATAGTTACCTAGTACAGCTGAATAACAGAATAAGAATAATAAAACTGCAAGGAAATCAGCCCCCCAATGTCCAACTTGAGTTTCTAAGGCACGTTGTGTTAATTCAACACCAACAAAACCTGCGTCTTGGTAAACGCCAGAAACTAAGATAATGATTGCGGTACTTGTACATACAATGAACGTATCTACGAATACACCAAGCATTTGTACTAAACCTTGGTTTACAGGATGTTTTACATCAGATGCAGCAGCTGCGTTTGGCGCAGAACCCATACCTGCTTCGTTTGAGAACAAACCACGCTTAATACCTTGCATCATTGCCATAGATACAGCAGCACCAAAGAAACCACCTGCCGCAGCATTGAATTGGAAAGCTTCAGTCACAATCAGCTTTAAAATATCCGGCAAAATTGCATAGTTACTAATTGCAATATAGAGAGCAACGGCTAGATAGAGACCCGCTTTTAAAGGTACAAACATCTCCGCAAATTTAGCGATACGCTTAATACCACCAAAAATTGCCAATGCAACCATAACGACAAGCGCAAGACCAACCCATGAAATTTCTAGATCAACCCCACCTAAATGAGCAATAAGATTGGCTTTGTCCCAACCCCAAGCATGTGAAGAAGCATTAGCAATCGCATTGATTTGGACTGAGTTGAATACGAAACCGTAGGTAAAGATGAGTGCTAGTGCGAAAACCACACCAAAGGTTTTACTGCGTAAACCTTGGGTAATATAGTAAGCTGGCCCACCGCGGAACTGTTTAGTCTTGTTATCTCTAACTTTAAAGAGCTGAGCAAGTGTAGACTCAATAAAAGCAGAGCTCATACCAAGGAGAGCAGTTACCCACATCCAGAACACAGCACCAGGACCACCAATTGCGATCGCAATTGCCACACCTGCAATGTTACCGACCCCAACACGGCTCGCAAGACCCGTTACAAACGCTTGGAAAGGTGTAAGTCCATGCTCATCTTCGCCTTCTGTACGGCTGCTTTTCATGACACGGATACTTTGCAAGAACATGCGAATCTGCACTGCCCCTGTTAAGACCGTATAAAAAATACCGACAGCCAGCAAGAAAATAACCAGAAAATCCCATAAAGGATCATTAAAAAATTGTACCCACGACATCAGTGTGGCATTGAGTTGTTCATTCATACTCGGTCCGCTTACGTTCTTGCTAATGTGCTAATAGCACAAGCCAAAATACTGCAATAAACAAAAAAGCCCCTCAAAATAGGGACTTCTTCAGTACATTTAAGAAAAAACTTTTAATGTCACTTGAATAGCAATTAACGTCACAAGTTTAAGCAACATAATGCCCAGCACTAAGCCTTTGAAGGTCGCATGAGAGAAAGCACCCTTCAGATAAAATGAATTCATCGCACCACTGAACATATTCCCATTTGGGTGAACAGAATGCATCGACTCGGCTACAAACTTGGAAACTAACAAATGACCACCGCTAAATCAGCTCGCTTAATGATTCCCATCAATTAATCGAGTTATAAAAATCTGGATTTAAGCCAATAAGCATATTTACATATACTTGAGAGCGAATGTCTAAAATGGATATGAATTTCAAAGACTGTAACGAGCCATCGCCATAACGCGGCTATCTGCGCCCTTTTCCCTCTGATTGGAGAAGAGTGCATTTAGATCTGTACCAAGCTGTTGTATTTCTTGTGGCTCAGTAGTTGCGTGAGTTACGTTCATTTTCATGGTTGCAATGGTAATCGCCAATCCTTGTTTCATGAACTGCTTGTTGATGAGCGGTAAACTCATGTAAAGCTCCTTATTCCTCGTGTATTTCTCCATTTCTACATCCAAATCCTTTTTGTAAAGGGATTTTGTATGCAGCCATTTCTTTCCTAACATGAGTATGGAGAAATCATACCTGCGTAAAAAAGTCGGTATTATGCAGAAATTTAAAATTTTGTGTATGTTTTTCATTAAAATTTTATGTTATTTCAGATTGTTTTTTATCCAAAATCATCTGTTTTGTACTGTTTTTAAACATATTATACCTTTTTTTCAATTGAGTAATTTTTAATCCAACTGATGCTATAGATTTATTTTTATAGTCAAAAACATCATATTTTTTTGTCTATTTAGATCTAAAGTGGCATATTCACATTAGAGTTAATTAGACATCATGTCCAAACTAAACACATCATCATATCTTTAAGGATATCCCTTTTCTAATATTTTTTTGCTTATAAATGAAGTACTTTCAAAACATGAAATTAAACTTCAAAAAAGGTATTAAGTATTTAAGAAAAGATATAGGAGTACGCATGAATCTGGAACAAGTTCGTCTCGTTGATGAAGCTATCACTTCTCGACATTCTGTCCGCGCTTTTTTAAATACCCCAATTGAGCCAGAAGTCATTAAAGATATATTACGAGTCGCAAGTCGAGCACCTTCTGGAACGAACACCCAACCATGGAGAGTCTATGTGGTTACAGGTAAAAAGCGTGATGAAATGGTTGAACGTGTCTGTGCTGCACAAATTGAAGTTTCAAAAAATCCTAAACTAGCAGAACAATATAAAGAAACTTTTGCCTATTATCCTGAAAAATGGATAAGCCCTTTTATTGACCGTCGCCGCGAAAATGGTTGGGGACTCTACGGTTTACTCGAAATCAAAAAGGGCGAAAAAGAAAAAATGGCTGAACAGCAGCTACGTAATTTTAAATTATTCGATGCACCAGTCGGCCTTTTCTTTACCGTAAATAAAACTATGGGAATCGGCTCTAAAATGGATATCGCCATGATGATCCAGAACGTGATGGTCGCTGCCAAGGCACGTGGCTTAGATACATGCCCACAAGCAGCTTGGAATCATTTTCACCCTATTGTTTTAGATATAGTGGGTGCATCAGATGACGAAGAACTAGTATGTGCAATTGCGTTAGGTCATGCAGACCCTGATCATATTGTAAATACCTTTATCACACCTAGAGAACCTGTTGAAAATTTCGCAGTTTTTCTAGACGAATAAGCTATAAGTGGCCATTCTCTAAAAGCTATGAGAATGGCTTGGTTTTGACCTGTTGTGTCGCTTTCAAGACGACAATAAAACCACTTAGTGTAAATAACACCATCATCACCCCCATATTGAGCGATGCAGACCAAATCAGGAAGTTAAGAAGCACGCCACCTAAAAGGCCACAAGCGAATTGCATACTTCCCATAATTGCACTTGCTGTTCCAGCACGAGCACCTTGTTTGGACATTGCTAATGCCATCGCATTTGGGCCTGTTAAACCAATGCCTGAAATAGCTAAAAACAACCCTACCATAACCAGCCATAAAGGCGCCGCAGGAATTAAACCAGCAATAAATACAATGATGGCTCCAGTCACTTGCACAAGTGAACCTGATTTTAAGCGTTTGGTAATTTCAACACGTGTTGTTAAATGCTTGTTTAAAGAAGACATCAACATAATACCAAAAGCATTTAGTCCAAATACGTAGGCAAATTCTTGCTGATTAAGCCCGTACTGATCCATAAAAACCGCAGGCGCTGAGCTGATATAGCAAAATAATGCAGCCCCTGTTAAACACCCTGCAAACATAGGTAATCGGAAACTCGCATCTTTGAAAATAGCTCCATATAAAGTCACCACTTGATAGAGCGATAGCTTAAGCCTTTTATCATTTGCCAAAGTTTCCTTAAAAAAGAAATGTACACACAGCCAACACAGCGCACCCACAATTGAAAGTGCAATAAAAATAGCCTGCCAAGGGAACCAAATTAAAATCCATGCTCCGATCATAGGAGCCAAAATTGGTGCTAAGCCCATTACGATCATCATGCTAGAAAAAGCTTGTGCAGAGCCTTGTACGTCCAATCTATCGCGTATTGCCGCACGCGCCATGACTACGCCAACACAACCACCTAAAGCTTGTAAAATACGGGCCGCAATCAAGCTCCATTCATTAGTAGCCATTACACAAAATAAGCTTGCGACTGCATAAAGCGCGAGGCCAAAGTAAAGTGGTTTCTTTCTACCGATACGATCGCTTAAAGGACCATAAACCAACTGCCCAATGGCTAAACCAAAAAAATAAGCTGGTAGTGTATTTGCCACCATTTGCGTACTTACCCCAAAATCATGGGCCATTTGTGGCAATGCTGGTAAGTACATATCAATGGATAACGGCCCTAAAGCCGTAAGTAAAGCGAGCAACATAATCCAGCCAATAGAGTATTGACGCTGGGCTGTTTGTTCAGACATAACGATATTTCATTTTTCACTCATTTGCATACAGACAAGCTTACACTGTCTATCGTATGATTTGTGCAACATTGGTGTAGAAATACACAAATCCTTTATCACTCAGGTTGATCAGCAAGGACTTCATTTGAAATCTTGGTTTAAACGCCTAAAAAGAGCGACTTATAACACAACATTTATGTATAACGTGCGAATGCTGATAGCCTTTTCAGGAACTGCTTTCGTGCCTTATTTTTTAGGCTATCAATTAGCAACTATTCCACTCACTTTAGGTGTAGTCGCAGCAGGTTTGAGTGATATTGATGATCGCTTTTCCGTTCGTATCATGAACCTAATTTATACTTATATCGGGTTCTTCGTTACTGCAGCTTCTGTACAACTACTTTTTCCCTACCCAATGGCTTTTGCCTTAGGGTTGATTGCTTCATGTATTGGCTGGATTTTACTAGGTTCATTAGGACGTCGTTACGCCACCATTTCTTATGGCTGTTTGGTTGTTTCGGTCTATACCATGTTGGGTGTTCACCTTTTCGATCACTGGTATATTCAACCTGCTCTTTTAGTTGCAGGCGCTGCTTGGTATGGCCTCATTGCAACGATTAGCTTTTTGTTATTCCCCGTTCGCCAACTTCAAGACAAACTCGCAGCGTCTTATGCCTCTCTAGGTGATTTTCTATTTGCGAAATCAAACTTATTTGATGTAGATATGACTCCTGCCAGCTATCAGCAAAGCATGATTGAGTTGTCATTAGAAAATGGTAAATTAATTACGATTTTTAATGACTTAAAAACAGCTTTATTGACTCGTTTAAAAGGTGACCGTGGACAAAAAGATACACGTCGAAGCTTACATTATTATTTTGTCGCTCAAGACATTCATGAGCGTGCTGACTCAGCCCATATCGACTATCAAAAGTTAGCCAAAATCTTTCAGCACAGCGATATTTTATTTAGATTTCAACGAATTTTGGCAGTTCAAGGTAAAGCTTGCCAAGAGTTAAATGAATGTATTTTACAACGTAAACCCTATAAACATAACAAACGTTTCAAGCAGAGTTTTGAGAACTTAAGACTATCTTTAGAGAAGCTAAGACGTGATCAGCATTATGATCTTTTATGGGTAAATGCTCTTTTCGCTTTATACCAAAATTTAAAATCTATCGACTCTCAGTTACTTAACTTAGAAACGGAACAACACATTCAGTCTGATAAAGTTAAACAAGCAGAGAACCAGCTTAAAGATGATGATTTACAAGGATGGAATGATATTGTCATCCGAATAAAGCAAAATCTAACTCCCGAATCTGTACTCTTCCGCCATGCAATTCGCGTCTCGATTGTTCTTTTTATTGGATATGTGTTGATTCAAATGACCAATATTGAGTACGGGTATTGGATTATGCTTACAGCGCTATTTGTAAGCCAGCCTAACTTCAACGCAACCAAACGTCGCTTACGCTTACGAATTGTCGGAACATTAGTCGGAATTATTGTTGGTCTTACCATTGTATTTCTCGTACCTTCCGTCGAAGGACAACTATTAATGTTAATCCTAAGCGGGGTATTGTTTTTTGAGCTACGCAGTAAGCAATATGCTCAAGCAACCGCGTTTATTACAATTTTGGCATTAATTAACTTTAATCTAGATGGTTCGGCAATGGCCGCTGCTATTCCGCGATTTGTAGATACTTTAATTGGATGTGCCCTAGCTTGGTTTGGAGTGACATTTATTTGGCCCGACTGGAAATTCCGACGCTTACCTCGCAACATCAGACGTTCATTACAAGCTCAATGCAATTATTTAGCTGAAGTTGTTAAACAATATCATGAAGGTCGCAATCATGCGCTGAATTACCGTATTGTAAGACGGGCTGCTCATAATACAGATGCCGAGGTTGCTTCACTTATTTCAACTTTAGCGACAGAGCCAGACTTTGACCCTACCCGTAAATCAGATATTTTTGAATTTCTATGTTTAAACCATACTTTTTTAAGTTATATCGCAGCACTAGGGGCACATCGAGAAAGCATTCAAGACCAAGCTGTTCTTAAACTTTTAGACCAAGCGCTGGACGACATTCAAGGTGCGTTATTGAGAGATGAGATGCCTGGTCTTACAGCACAAAATATGCTCCAAACGATACGTCAACGTTTGAGTCAAAATAATGAAGAGGACCAAAAATCACTCATTATCTTACAACAGCTATCACTCATGCTTAGTGTATTAAACCGTTTCAGTATGCTAAAACAACGCCTAAGTCATGATCTTGATAACGATGCCAGTGAGCTTGCATCGTTATAAATCTGAGTCGGAAATTAGTATGAAATTGGCATAATATCCTTTCCTGACTTATGCCAATTAATGCTAAACTTAAAACAGTTTACAATTTGTTATTTGCACTATGACCGCGAAAACTTTATACGCTTATACGCTTCAACCTGTTCCCTATGACGTGTCAGAAGCTGAACAACGTCATGCACAGCTTCTTATCTGGCGCAGTACCAATAAAATCAGCACAAAAATCTGGGTAATTATGGGTGTGGTTTTAGCCCTAGCTATTTTAGGTCTTGTTTTTATCAAGAACTACTCTACTATTTTTTGCTGGGTTGCTATTGTCTGCGTAGTCCTTTACTACGTAGGACGTAAATACGGATTAGAATGGTACGTTAAACGCAAGATGAATGAATTTCCGGTACAGGAAATCAAAGGTATTCGTTTAGGTGTGCAACCTCATGGTATTGTGATGCGTCAACAAATGGGCTTACAAGAAGGCGTAGGTACTATTGGGTGGAAAAATATCTACGAATGGTACAATACACCTGATTTTATTTTGGTCAATTTCAAAGTAAAAGATCCAAAAGGCCAAGAACAACAAGGTGCTTATATTCTACCTAAGCGCATGGATTCGAAAAACTTCTCGTTCAACACAATTCGCACACACTTAAAAGAATCTGTAGGCGAACCAAAAACCTTGTAATTCTAGATTTTATAAAAAGCCTCCTCACGGAGGTTTTTTATTAAGCTAAAAATAAATGATAATGAAAATTAATATTATCTCCAAAATCCATATTATCTCCCCAATCTTCGGCTATACTTCGTTACAAGATCTCCATCATATTTACATTTTCGACCATGTTTAAAAAGATTTTATTTCAAATTCATTGGTTTCTGGGAATTACTGCTGGCCTCATCTTATCCATTATGGGTGTCACAGGTGCAATTTATTCTTATGATCAACAAATTTTAAAATGGGTGAATTCTGATAGTTATGTTGTTCAAGCTGAAAATACTCCTAAACTAACTCCTGCTCAGCTTTATCAGCATTTCAATACAACTCAGCCTGAAATCAAAATTAATAGCATTACGATTGCTAAGGACCCCACCTCTTCTTCTGTGGTAAACATTGAAAAAGAAGGTGAACGTCGTGGCTACAATATGATGGTTAACCCCTATAACGCTGAGGTTCTTCCAGATGTTAAAGGCCGAAAGTTATTGTTACTCATACAACAAATTCATCGTAATTTAACAGCCGGTGAAGTTGGTAAACAAATTACGGGTGCCTGCGCACTCATGTTAATTTACTTTGTACTTAGCGGTTTATATTTACGCTGGCCTAAGAAGCATTCTGCTCGTCAATGGCTTGCCGTAAAACCAAAACTCAAAGGCCGAAATTTTATTTGGGATCTACATGCTGTTGTTGGTACATGGGTCATTGTTTTTTACCTTCTTTTCGCATGTACAGGCCTATATTGGTCTTATGATTGGTGGCGTAGTGGCATGTTCAAAGTGATGGGAGTTGAACAGCCTAAACGACAAGATCATGGTGCTACTCCTCAAAATCAAAATCGAGGAATGCAGCAAGGCAAACAATCTGGCCGTAATAATGATAAAAAATCAGAGCCTCAATTAGATAATACACAGCTCATTACAGCACTTAATCAAACATGGAGCGGCTTCAATAGCCAAATCGGACGTGATTATTCGACACTAACATTAAGCTTACCGAAAAAAGATGATGGGAAAATTGAGTTAACCTTTGTCGATACCATCCCACAACACGAACGTGCACGCAATCAAGCCATCTATAATTATCAAACTGGCAACATCGAAAAGATGGAGCTTTACGAAGACAAAAAGCTTAATCAAAAGATTATGAGCAGCATGTTACCAGTACACCGTGGTAGCTTCTTTGGACCAATTTATCAATTCGTTGCAATGCTTGCTTCTCTAGCAATGCCTTTGTTCTTGGTTACTGGGTGGATGCTTTACCTTAAACGCCGTAAACAGAAAAAATTAACACAGGCAGCTCGTCAGTCTTTAGCAGGACAATACATTGATCCAAATGCAAAGCCTTGGCTTATTACTTATGCAACTCAAACAGGCGTAGCTGAACAACTCGCTTGGAGCACGGCAACAAGTTTACAAGAGGCTCATCAACCTGTTCAGGTAAAATCTGTACAGCAGCTAACACAAACTGATTTAGAACAACATCAACAGGTTTTATTTGTAATTAGTACTTATGGTACTGGTGATGCTCCTGATCTCGCTACAAGCTTTGCTAAGAAACTTTTAAAATTGAATGTGGACCTTAAGCACATCAACTATGCTGTTCTAGCTCTAGGCTCTAAAGAATATCCAGACACTTATTGTAGTTTTGGCCATGCAGTAGATGCTTGGCTTAAAGCAAATGGGGCCCATGCTCTCTTCAATACAATTGAAGTTGATAATGCAAACCCCTCGGATATTCAAAATTGGAATCAATCTCTCGCGAAGGCAACTAAATTAGATTTGCATGCTGTAAATCTGGAAAAAGTATTTGATAGTTGGACATTACAGCAACGTGACTTACTCAATCCAAATAGCTTAGGTCAGTCTGCTTATAATATTGAACTTAAAGCAAATCATGAAGCGATATGGCAAGCGGGTGATATTGCGGAAATACAGCCAGGCAATAGTGCTGAACGTATCCATGCTTTTTTGCAAAAGCATCATATTCTTAAAAATTCAAAAGTTGATTCATTACAGATTTCAATCGAAAAAGCGCTTTGGAATAAAGATTTAACTGGTGAAATTGAACCATTTGCCAATCTGGATCATTTATTAGAGCAGCTGCCTACTCTACCAACGCGAGAGTATTCGATTGCGAGCATTCCGTCTCAGCAAGTCCTTCGTTTGGTTGTACGCCAACAATATGATGCGTCTGGCAATTTAGGTTTAGGTTCGGGTTGGCTGACTCAACATACACAAGTTAATAATGAAATTGCTTTGCGTATTCGTACCAATGAATCATTCCATCTTATTGATGATAATCGCCCTATTATTTGTATTGGTAACGGAACTGGCATTGCTGGCTTAATGAGCCTATTACACACTCGTACGCGTCATGATTACACTGAAAACTGGTTAATCTTTGGTGAACGTCAAAGAGCATGTGATTTCTTCTATGAATCAACTATTGAAGCATGGAAAACCACAGGAATGTTAAAGCGCCTCGATTTAGCATTTTCGAGAGATCAAGAACAACGCATGTATGTTCAGGATGTAATCCGTCAAAATGCAGCAGAATTAGTAAGCTGGATAGAACGCGGTGCTGTTCTGTATGTATGCGGTAGTATTGATGGTATGGCAAGCGGAGTTAATCAAGCACTTATCGAAATTCTAGGTGAAGAACAGGTAGATGATTTAAGACAACAAGGCCGTTACCGCCGTGATGTTTATTAAAGATCAATAAAAACAAAAAAACGAGTAATAGCTTAAATGCTTTACTCGGTTTTTTATTGCATTCAGAATGATTTTGCATACACTGTCTGCAATTTAAATTGCAACTCTAAGCACAATGCAAGTCAGTAAGTGGATCCGTATTTTCCTAGCAATCATTGGTTCGATTTTATTTCTAGATGGATTAGTTCTAATTTGTCTCAATAAAATTAATGTAGGCACCGTTATTCCTTTAATTTTAGGTGCTTTCTTCTGCCTATATTCCTTATTTTATTATCATTTAGAACGCTTTTTCTTCTATCACTATCGATTGCACACACTTTGGCGTTTTGGATGGTTATGCTTCTGGATATGGTTAATTGGCTTAGGCTATTTTTTTAGTTTTATTAAAGAAAATAAAGACACTTCAAACAATATTCCTCCAGTAAAAGCAATTATTGTCTTAGGAAGCGGTGTTGAGAATGGTCAGCCCTCCACAATTCTTGCAAAACGTTTAGATACAGCTGCCCCTTTAGCCCTAAAACAGCAGCAGGCACAGATTGTTTTAACAGGTGGTCTTGATTTTTCAGAAAAAGAAAGCGAAGCATTGGTTATGTCTCGTTATCTTGAACAAAAGTATCATATCGCAAGAGATCAAATGATCCTTGAAGATAAAAGCACCAGCACAGAGCTTAACTTAAAAAATAGTAAACCCTTATTAGAACAGCATCACTTTACCTTAGACCAGCCAATCGCTATTGTGACAAGTGATTTTCATATTCCTCGAGCAGTAGCAATTGCAAAAAAACAGGGCTATACCCAAGTTTATGGGGTAGCGGCCGAGACACCATTAGCTACTCGCTACAATGCATGGTTACGTGAATATTTCGCATATGCAAGTGGATGGCTTTTAAACGAATATTAAAAATAATTTAATAAAAAACTGCTATTTAAAAAAATAGCAGTTTTTTTTATTTGTAAAAATATTGGTGATCGGTACAGATACAAAGCTGATATTAGCTAAAACTAGTAAATTACAGGCTAGATTCTTATCTTTTAGCACAAGTAACGCAATTTAATGAGAATGAGGAATCCTATCAAAAGCATGAAGAAACACTAATGTTAAATACTAAAAAATAGCGATCACTAAAAAGAATAAATTAAAGATCTCAGGATTTTAATTTTAGAATAGAAAAGTTGTATCTACACTGAACCACATAGTAAATAAATTTACATGTAAGTATAGGATATTTATAGATTAATATGAATTTAGGGGATTTTAAATTTCTGATAGAAATTATGGTGGGCGCTGACGGGATCGAACCGCCGACATTCTGCTTGTAAGGCAGACGCTCTACCAACTGAGCTAAGCGCCCTTAATGAGAAAAGATAACGAATGTATCTTTATACTCTACATTCTCTAGACAAGGGAATCAAGAGAATGGCGCAGCGGACGGGGCTCGAACCCGCGACCCCCGGCGTGACAGGCCGGTATTCTAACCAACTGAACTACCGCTGCACTACAATACTTTAAAATAAAGTATGGTCACATATATGGTGGGCGCTGACGGGATCGAACCGCCGACATTCTGCTTGTAAGGCAGACGCTCTACCAACTGAGCTAAGCGCCCCAAGAAGAAAAAACTAATAAATTATTAATTTTTCGATTTAAAACTTTTATATTTTAAATCTTCTTCCAAACACAACCCGAACTGAAAAGTGGCGCAGCGGACGGGGCTCGAACCCGCGACCCCCGGCGTGACAGGCCGGTATTCTAACCAACTGAACTACCGCTGCACTTTCACAATATCGCAATTGTGGGGTAAACGATGTTAAGTCTTAAGTGGCGCAGCGGACGGGGCTCGAACCCGCGACCCCCGGCGTGACAGGCCGGTATTCTAACCAACTGAACTACCGCTGCACTTGAGAGCTTAACGTAAAGGCTTGGTGGGCGCTGACGGGATCGAACCGCCGACATTCTGCTTGTAAGGCAGACGCTCTACCAACTGAGCTAAGCGCCCTTAACGTCTTCATCGTTTGTGAGGTGCATTATAGAGAATCTTTAACAGGTGTCAAACGCTTTTCGACAACTTTTCAAAAAAATGCGAATGAATGATTAAAAATAAGTCATTATTAAGTAAAAAACAATTTTTTGTATTTTATTTAAGCACTTATTTTAATATTTTGATCATTCAGCTAATTAAATAAGAATTTTTAAAATCTTATTTTAGGTTAAAGATTGTTCAGACAAATAAACCAATGCATCTTCAGAGACTAAATCAAACAGTTCAATGATTTCTTCATTACGCATTCGAATACACCCATGAGACATTGGAACTCCCATCGGTTCTTTATCAGGTGTCCCATGAATATAGATATAACGTTGCATGGTATCGTGGCCATCGCCTTTATTGAAGCCTTCTTCTAAGCCATCTAACCAAAGAATGCGTGACAATATCCAATCTCGCTCAGGGAATTGTGCTGCAAGTTCATTACTATAGACCTCTCCTGTTGGCTTACGTGCAATAAAAACTGCATTTTGAGGAGATTGTGCGCCAATTTTTTTTGCAACCCTATGCCAGCCACGCGGAGTTTTTCCAGTATTTTCTTGTTCACCAATTCCATTCTTACCTGTAGAGACCACATAAAACTTATTTTGTTTAGGTAGGCTTAAAGTTTGATTTTCTAAATCAATGAGAATATCGGCATCTTCAAGTTTAAATTGGGACATGGAATTTCTTCTCTTAATTATATGAACTCAACTCTCTTTTGAGTTTTAATGAAAATTTATGGGAAAACTTGTATTGGACCAAAAATAAGAGATTATCAATCTTCTTTACTCTACGCGCAGTTTCACTGCTTGTCTTGCGCCCAAAATAAAAGATTATCAATCTTTTATTTTGGGCTCAGGACGTAACCATAACCAAACTGCAACGATGAACATGGTAGTATCAGTGAAAACTTTTACCCAAAACGGCGCTGAGGTAAATAGCATTAAAATACCACTTGCAGCCATCATAATGCTTGCAATCCACTTTGCCTTACGTGGTACTGTACCATTTGCTCGCCAGTCACGTAGGGTTGGCCCATATTTCGGATGATTTAACAACCATGCATCCATCTGAGGCCATCCCTTTGATGCGGCCCAAGCAGCCAGAATAAGAAACACTGTTGTAGGCATGCCTGGTAAAATTGCTCCGATAATACCAAGCGTGATAAAAATCACGACCAGCGTTCGCCAAAACAATGTTTGCATATAGAAACCTTAAGCTATTGTTGGTCATAGTATAAAGTGTTTTTCTGGTATTGTTTTGTTGATCAACCATGAAATTAGGATGAATTATTGCGAGTATTAAACGTATGAATATTGCCTCAGTTCAAACATCCTATTTTGAGCCATGGTTGCAATTTAACCATCCAATGGTCAGACAATTAGCGTTTACGATTGCTAGTCCAAATCTACTTTCTCACCTTCCCCAAACTCTATCTATTCAACATAGTTTCCAATTACATACTGATCAGATTTGGGAACAACATTTTTACAACTATCTACCACGTTTAAAACAGCTCGATGAAGCACCTCAACCTTTACTTCAGTTTATGTCTCAACTTAAAAGCACACGTTTAGGTTTACGTTTTGAGAATTTACTTTGGTTTTGGTTACAAGAAGATAGTTATCATCCTTACCAATTATTGGGTCATAGTATTCAAAAAATTGATGGGGCAAGAACTTTAGGTGAGTTAGATTTTTTAATTTTAAATAAAGAAACTCAACAAATTGAACATTGGGAGGTCGCATTAAAATACTATCTAGGTGAAGCAAATTTAGATTTAGAACAATGGATTGGATTGAATCGTCAGGATACTTTAAGCAAAAAACTTTATCATTTTACTAACAAACAATTTCAGTTCCCTGAAGCATTAAATTTTAAGATTCAACAACGTTTTGCTGTTTTAAAAGGACAGCTCTATCTTCCTTTACAATTAAATTTGCAACAATCATTACCAGACTGGATAAATTTAAAGCGTCGATTGGGATATTGGGGCACTAGCATTCCACACTCTTCTTTTTATCGATTGGAAAGACACGAATGGTTGTGTCCAAATAAACAACCTAGTTCGAATTCAGCACATTGGTGGACAGACGGTTTATATTGTAAAAATAGTGAAGAGGTTTTGTTTTATATGTTTAGACATCCTTCCTACTTAAACATCAAGCCCCACCTGCAAAAATTAAGCTAATTAACAATAAGTTTTAAGCTTCTAGAAACATTTTATAACGTTTTTACTATTAAACAGTCATGTTTCTTTTTCCGTTTGTTTTTTAATCTAAATTTACTTCATTATTAAATTTAAACGGAGAAAATGATGAAAAAAGTTTTAGCTGCGTCTGTAATGGTTGCTGTGATTTTAACAGGGTGTAATACGTTTAAAGGTTTTGGGCAAGATGTTTCTAAAGCAGGTGATGCTGTAACAAATACTGCTGAAAAAACACAAGATAAAATGTAAGTTAGAGTTATTACGTCAAAAACCTTATCGTTCCGATAAGGTTTTTTTATTTTTACGTACCCATCCCATAGAGATTCGCCTATTATATCGAACTATATTTCACCTGATCAGCACGCAATTTTCGGTATGAACCATTCAGATACTCTCTCGCTTAGCTTAGAACTGTTACAACAACCTTCTGTTACTCCTATTGATCATACATGCCAAACCATCATGGCAGACCGTTTAGCCAAAATTGGTTTTCATATTGAACCGATGCGTTTTGGTGAAGTTGACAATCTTTGGGCACGTCGTGGAACTGAAGAACCTGTATTTTGTTTTGCCGGTCATACTGACGTAGTTCCGACAGGTAAGTTAGAAGCATGGAATTCAGATCCGTTTGCACCTGAAATTCGTGATGGAAAATTATATGGTCGTGGTTCGGCCGATATGAAAACAGCACTTGCAGCCATGGTCGTTGCATCTGAGCGTTTTGTCGCAAAACATCCTGATCATAAAGGTTCAATTGCTTTTTTAATTACTTCTGATGAAGAAGGCCCTGCTATTAACGGTACGGTTAAAGTGATTGAGACTCTTGAGAAACGTAACGAAAAGATGACATGGTGTTTGGTAGGCGAACCTTCAAGTACTCATAAATTGGGTGATATTGTTAAAAATGGTCGTCGTGGTTCACTCAATGCCGTATTAAAAGTTCAAGGTAAGCAAGGTCATGTGGCTTACCCACACTTAGCGCGTAATCCGATTCATGAAGCATCGCCAGCTTTAGCAGAACTATGCCAAACTGTTTGGGATAATGGAAATGAATATTTCCCAGCAACATCATTTCAGATTTCAAATATTCATGCTGGCACTGGCGCAACAAATGTTATTCCTGGCGCACTAGAAGTTACTTTTAACTTCCGTTATTCAACAGAAGTGACAGCAGAACAACTTAAACAACGTGTGCATGAGACTTTAGATAAACATGGTTTACAGTATGAAATAGTCTGGAATCTTTCTGGTTTACCATTCCTAACACCCGTAGGTGAACTCGTTAATGCAGCGCAAACTGCTATTTTGAACGTAACGGGTACTGAAACTGAGCTTTCAACAAGTGGTGGTACTTCTGATGGCCGTTTTATTGCTCCAACAGGCGCACAGGTATTAGAGTTAGGTGTTCTGAACGCAACAATTCATCAAATTAACGAACACGTTGATGTACAAGACCTTGATCCACTAACTGATATTTATGAGCAAATTTTAGAAAATTTGTTAGCTAAGTAAAAGTTAAGATCTAATGAATTGAAAAAGCGCCCTTTTTGGGGCGCTTTTTTGTCTTTAAGTTATCAGTACATTCTTTAAAAGCTTCAATGTGAATCAAATTCAAACACCTAGATAATTATTTTTAATATTAATAACTTACATGTATTCTTTCGAATTTTTATCTATCCATTGCAATATAGTTGGCCAGACTTCTTTTGCAGCATTTTGGCTAAGTACAATTCGACTATGAGAATAATTTTCTAAATTATTGTTGGAATGACCAAATTCACGAAAAATATTATTTTCATTTTCAAAAGCTTGCAAATATTTATAGCATCCTTTAGTAGGGGCAATAAATTTATCACCAGCCCCACAAATAGAATATATTGGAACTCTAATAGAACTCATAAATTTTTTGTAATCTATATCTTTAAATTCACTTATAAAATTTTCCTTTAAGTTCCAATTAAACCATGGACGCATCGTGTAATAGGTTTCATTTATTCGCCCCAACTTAAATTTATTAGCAGGAATCTCACCTAGACCTTTAACAACTAATTTTGCAGAAAACAATTTAATAAAATCAAAGGAATTATTTACTGCTCCAAATGCTTGGCAAGCAATAAAAGTAATACTTTGAATATTTTTTAAATATTCAGGATAATTAATTAAGAACATGGTTAAGCATAAACCTCCACCACTATGGGTTACACAGTGTAAAGTGGTTATATTAAAGTGATGGTGAATATAGTGAAATGCAGTTTTATATTCATATAATGCAATAGTTTCAAAATTAAATGGTATATCTGTTTTTGGACTATTACCATGCCCTCGCCACTCTAAAATAAAACAAATATAACCATGATTTGTCAAATAATCTGCAACGCCTATACAAACAGTTTTATCCGAAAATGCACCATGAGATAAGAAAATTGCTTCTTTTTTTATTGGAGAATTATTTCTTCTATAAACTTTCCATAAAGCAAATTCGCCATGATCATCTGTCTTTAAAATATGTAGTTCTCTATGAATTGACATTTATTTTTCTACTTTTGCAAAGACTTTATTCTAGGTTTACTTAATAATGACTGAATAAGTGGAGTATAAAACTCACCCTCATTAATAAGTTTAATATAGTCGTCTCTATACTCTACCCAGCCTTCTTCAACTAAAGAATCCCATATAGGCTTATAGTCGAGTTTAATGTCACTATTAAAAATTTTCTCATATTTTTTAGTATTAATTTTCATTTCTTGTAATGCTTGGAATATCCAGATTAGCTTTACATCTTCAGTATCATGAACAAACATACGTTCAATAGGAAGCTTATTCAAAGATATCGCATTATAATATTCATTTAGGTTTCGGTGATTCATTGCTGAAACAGACTTAATTTCTGATGAGTTAGGCTGTAATCTCATATTAACCGCTGCATAACCTAATCCGCTCATTGTTGTCATTTTACTTTGACCATTTTCATGTAAACAGTCTCTGAGATTATCTTCATATAAATATTTTTCTGAGATCAGATGATTATCATTTGGTTTTTCCCAGTCATACACTGTTTTCTGTTTATAACCTTTACTTATTAAGAATTGTTTTGCAATGTTATACATTTCAATTTTTCTCTCAATAGATGGCATATTCTGCTTTTGTTTTGTCGCAAAATCAGAATGACCAGCAATATTAAGCTCATAATGAGTAATATGTTTTATTCCTGATTGAACAATACTTTCTAAATCTCCTAGCATTGCTTCAATCGATTGGTTTGGCCAGCCATAGATCAGATCAACATTGCAAGATAGAGAATACTTATGAAACAATTCAATTGCATCAAAAACCTGCTTTCTTGTTTGTTTTCGACCACTTGTAGCGATCAACTCATCATTAACCTGTTGTACCCCCATACTGACACGATTGAAACCAGCTTCTTTAATTGCTCTTATTTTATCTTCGTTAAAAAGTTGAGGAATACCTTCTAAAGTCATTTCTATCGGTTTAGATAACCCTATCTTAGGAAAAAGAGCAGATACAATATTAGTCAGTTTTATATAATCATGAGGTTGAAGTAAATTAGGAGTACCTCCTCCGACATATAGACTCTCTAGTTTAGCGCCATGATAAAATTCTTTATATAAATGCGCCTCCCTATTTAAAAAATCTAGATAATAATCGATCTCTTTTTTTCCTTTGCAGTCTTGAGTAGGGAAAAGACAAAATCCACAATGAGGTGGATTAGTAGGAATACAATATGGAATACCTAAATATAAATTTATAGATTTATACTTAGCATCTGTATTTTTTAGGAAATAGTTATTTTCTTCCTCTTTTAAATCCGTTTTCCACATTTTAGGTGAAGGATGAGTATGCAAAACTTTATTTGATAAATGTCTAACTTTATTTTTCTGTATGAATTTTTTAATTGTGGCGATATCCATAGTCACTATATCTTTTAATTTATTTAAAAAACATATTATATTTAAATATATTGATTTGTGCAATTAGTCCAGTTATCCTCTCCTCTAGCATAAAATTTCTACAGTATTATTATTTTAAGCTGTATTAAAAATTCTGCATTTATCATACAAAATCTAGATCGAACGATTTATATATTTATAAAAAACATTAACTTACTTTTTTACAAACTGTTTAGTTTTTATAAAAAAAGGAACTCAAAATGAGTTCCTTTTTTTATAACTAAAGTGAGTTTTGGATATATTGTAAATTTGGAACGTGGAAACGTTGATTCTCCATACGCACATATTTAAATACACTAGGGTGCTGCAAAGAATCTTGTATATCATCATTCTCATCTACGACTTCAGAAATACGCAAACGAACTGAGACTGGCATCGATTTACATATGAGTGCAAACCGTTGACTAATATCTTCACTTTCAATTACTAATGCTACTGCTCGTAAATCAGTTTCATTATGAACCGAATAAACAGGGAGTTTTACATCATGCCATTCAATATACTTTATACCATTTTTAACATCCATAGCTGATAACACTATATTTTGTGGCAATAGCATTGGTACTTGCTGATCGCATTCAATAATATATGCATCAATAAAGCCTGTTGAAACAGTAATTAAATGCTGGAGTTCTTGCTGATCCATTTCATTAATTAAGGATGTACTTATATTACTTTTCATTATGCAAGTCCCCCTTCACATGTCATGAATAATGCATCAATATTGTGAAGTAAATCTTCTTCCTGGAAAGGTTTGCCCATGTATTGGTTAACGCCTAAAGTAAATGCTCGTTCACGGTGTTTTTCACCAGTTCTCGATGTAATCATAATCACTGGCATATTTTGATGGAGATCATGATGTCGAACGAGGTTGAGTACCTCAAAACCATCCATTCGTGGCATTTCGATATCAAGTAACATTAGATCGGGTTTAATATTTTCTAGCTGCTCAATCGCATCGATCCCATCTTTAGCTGTGACTACATCATAGCCCTGACGTTCGAGTAATCGAGACGTCACCTTACGTACTGTTACCGAGTCATCTACAATCATGATGAGACGTCGTTCATCAGACTCTCGTTGTCTATAAATAGCGTCATTAATCAGCTTATGTCGGCGACTAGCCTGAATTTGGCGAGCAATATTTTGTCCATCTAAAATTAGACAAACTTGGCCATCACCTAAAATAGTTGCTCCTGCAATTGCACCAATACTAGAGAATTGTTGTCCAATTGGTTTGACTACAATTTGTGCGCGTGAGCCAATAAGCTGATCAACTAATAACGCAACCGTTTGTCCATTATTTGCTTTAATCATTAATACAGGTAATGAATACATCATCCCACTTAAACGTGGAATTGGCTGATTACCAACGAACTCGGATAAGTAGCGTAATGGATAGTGTTTGTTTTCAAATTCAAAGAATTCTTGTGTACTTCCAAAATACTGCTCTAATGATGTCGGTGAAACTCGTACAATTCGATCAATTTGAGCTAATGGGATTGCAAATTGCTGATCAGCAACTTTAACCATTAAAGCATCACTGACAGCTACTGTAGTTGGAACACGTATGGTAAAGACAGTTCCCTGCCCATACACAGAGTCGACACTCACGTGACCACCCAAGGCCTTAATATCACTTTGTACTACATCCAGTCCTACACCACGACCTGAAATCTGGGTGACTTGATCAGCTGTGCTTAAACCAGGGTGGAAAATTAACTGTAAAATATCGTGATGTTCTAATACTTGTTCAGCATTAATTAAACCAGACATTAAGGCCTTTTGACGGACCTTTTCAATATCAATCCCTCTTCCATCATCCTTAAATGTGACAACAACATCTGTACCTTGACGATGGATATTGAGTTCAATACGTCCAGTTTCCGGTTTTTGTGCTTGTTCACGTTGCACACGATCTTCTAAACCATGGTCAATTGCATTTCTAAGCATATGCTCAAGCGGTGTCACTAGGCGTTCTAAAATATTACGGTCTAACTCACCTTCTGTATTATTTACGAAAAGCTCTGCTGGTCGGTTCAACGCTGTAGATGTCTGACGAACAATTCGTTGTAATCGCGGTAGTAATCGAGAGAACGGTACTAATCGTGTTCGCATCAAACCTTCTTGAATTTCTGCTTGAATCCGCGACTGTTGTAAAAGTAGACTTTCTGTATCTCTGATCTTGTCAGATAATGTATTTTTAAAATCGACCAAATCCGATGCAGATTCAGCAAGAGATTTTGATAATTGATTTAAAGATGAATATTGGTCCATCTCTAAAGGGTCAAAATCACTATAACGTGAATGTTCAATGCCGTGTTTGGCAATAATCTGGGTTTCTAATTCACCTTCCATTCGACGTAACTGATCTGCAAGTCGTTGAATGGCCAATTCCATTTCCAAGAGCGTATGGCCAAACTGACTTAGATCCATTTCAATGCGCGAACGGTTAATCGAATTTTCACCAGATAAATCAATCATTTTCTCAATCAAATCTGCCGAAACACGGATCATTTCATTATTTTGATCAAGACGCTGTGTTTGCTCCCATGCTCCCATCATTGGTGGTGGCTCTGCACCATCACCTTGTACAAAACTCATTACAGGTTCAATACTAAATAGATCTGTGCTCGTCAGCTTACTCGGGATTTGAATTGCAGTTTCGATAAACTGAATATTTTCCAGACTTTGCTGTAAACTATCAAAGTGCTGATAATTTTGCTTAAAAATGGCTTCTTTTAGCCAAACAATCGCTCTCTCTAATAAGCTGTCATAAATATTTGAGCTGAAATGATGGAGTGCAAATTGCTCAAAAGCATTCTCGAGCTGATAAGCAATCGCTTGAACAGTTTCAAGTCCCAACATGCGGGAACCACCTTTCAAGCTGTGCACAGCCCTTTGTAGTTGAAGCAAAGTACTACGATTAGTACGCTGCTCAAACCACTGCTTTAATAATTGATCGACCATTTCTAACAACTCGGCCGCTTCCTCCATAAATGTTTGCTCGACCACAGAGTTAATATCCTGGTCCTGGATACTCTCTATATATTTTGAGTCAGCCTCACAAACTTGTAATTCCGTATTCTCAACAATTTGCTCAAAATTAGAACTTAACTCGTCAATATTTAATGCATTATTATGTATAGTTTCTTGTTGCAATACTTCAAAGTTTAATTCAGATATAATAGATTGTTCAGAGTCTTCTGTTGTTTCTTTATTAGAATCAGAACTAAGTGAAGCATACACCTTGCCTACGTTTTTAAGCGCTTGAATAGTATAAGAAGCTGCATAATCTAGGTGCTGTTTACGGACAACTTGAAGACGGTCAGCTAAATCATCTTGAACCAGACGGATAAAATCAATGAGAGCAGATGAGGTAATTAGCTGTCTTTGAATTAAGCGCTCATAAACACTTTCCAATTCATGTGCAATTAAACCGATATAAGTTGCTTGAATCATATTTGCCCCACCTTTTAAGGTATGCAAATAGCGCATCAAATTATTAAGAGCAGCAAAGTTCTCTTGATCATTAATCCAAATATTAAGATCTGTATCCATTCCTTCAAGCAACTCTTCAGCTTCTTCAAGAAAAATATCTAATAGATCGGGATCAAAATTTCGATTTACATGCTCAGTTAACATGAACTGTCGATCCAACTGCACACTCTGGCCTATAAGATCGTGATCAGTTAATTCATTTCCTAAACTCGTCGGAGATTCATTCAATGAATGTTCTGCATCTGTATTAAACGATAGCTCAATAACTTTTTGCTGGCTTTCGAATGGTTCAAAATTAAGACTTGGAATATGTTGAGTATATAGTTTTAGCTCTTCCAAAACATTTTGGTGCTGCTCAATAATACTTACTCTCTGCCCCGCAGCTAAAGCATCAAATAACTGAATTAATTGTTGGTGGGCTTTTTGATAAATTTCAAAAACATAATCCGATTGCAATAAATCAGGTCGATCAAGCAATATGCCATAGCTGTCTTTTAACTGGTTAGTATATTCATATAAACCAATCATTGCCTGCGACTGAGTATGTTGCAACAATAAATCTGCTTGTTCACTTAAACGTTCGAGATAATGAGGGAACTCTGTACGTATTCCCTTCTCAAAATCTAATTCTGCATCAAGTAATTCGGAAACATCTAACTGTAATAACTGAGATACTAGGCCATGCGGAGGAGTAAGTGGGCTCGAATGCTCTCCACGCTGCTCCATATAAGCATCCCAAATCTGATTGAACTTTTGTAAATCAGATTCCAATTGCTCACTAGAACAATGTGAAGCCAATAGATCTAAACAATTTCGAATAAACTGTCGATAATCACGGAGCAGTAAAATCTCTTCTGAGTGAGAAGAGAGTTCTTCTTGTAATAGTATTTTAAATAGATGCTCAACTTTAGTACTGGCCTCAAAAATCGCATCAATCTGTGCCATTGCAGAGCTGCCACGTAACGTATGTAACGCACGTATTAAAGCATTATAACTTTCATGCTGATGTATTTCTTTTTCTAAAAACTGATCAATTGTCGCCAAATGCTCTTCCGCCTCTTCCATAAATAGAATTAGGGTTTCAGCAAGAGGCTGTTCATTTTCTACAAGCACTTCTGGAGTTTCACCAGTTAAAGTGTCACTTAATTCTTGGTTTAAACTATTCGTTTCTAAACCAGTTGGAGTTTCAGCAGTAAGAGTACCTGACAACACTAAAAGCTCTTCTAACGCAGGCTCTAAACTTTGCTGTTGTTGTAATTGTTGTCCCAATAAAATAAGCGCTCTAAAATCTACTTCATGTTCTTTTTTAGATTTGAAATCATCTACTAACTTAAAGAAATAGAACTTAAATACCAACTGAACATATTGTTGGATGTCTGGAGTTAATCCAAGACTTTGATTGATTACCCGATTAAGTGTATCTTCTACAGTCCAAGCAAGCTCAGCAGAAGATTTAGCCCCAATCATTCGCCCCGAACCTTTCAATGTATGAAAATGGCGACGGATTTCAGTAAGCGTTGCAATATTTCCAGATTGCATCCATTCATGAATCAAAGATTGTAATTCAACAAAAATTTCTTCAATCTCTTCAACAAAGATATCTAGAAATTCATCATCTTGTTGAGAGTAGCTATCTTCCGGTAGCATCATTGCTTCAGTTAAAGTTTTTAGTATTTCTTTCATAGCAAAGGCTTCTTTTGCTTATCCCCTAAATGGAGAAAAACGACAGAGTCAACACCAGAAAAATAGCTATTTTCCCCAATATTTAACTGGTGCTGTTCATACTTTTTAAAAGAATAGCTATTACAGAAATAGCTATTCTTTTCCCCCAATTTAGTCAGGTAATTTAAAGTCAGTTACTGACTCACGTAGTGACTCCGACATATTCGCCAATTCCGATACGGAGCGAGCAGTATCAAAGGTTGCCGTTGTTGTTTGTGAAGTAATTTCTTGTACGACTGTCATGGTTGCGGCAATATGACTTGCAGATGCAGATTGAAGTTTTGCTGCATCAGAAATGCTGGCAATTAACTTTGCCAAATCACCAGATACTTTTTGAATTTCATCGAGTGCAATACCCGCATCTTTCGCCAAGTTAGCACCACGCACAACCTCTGTTGTCGTTTGCTCCATTGAAATAACAGCTTCGTTAGTATCCGTTTGAATCGTTTTAACGAGTGTCTCAATCTGTTTAGTCGCTGAAGCTGAACGTTCCGCAAGGCGTTGGACTTCGTCGGCAACCACGGCGAAACCACGACCTGCTTCACCAGCCATAGATGCTTGAATTGCAGCATTTAATGCAAGGATGTTTGTTTGGTCTGCAATATCGTTAATTAACGAGACAATGTTACCAATTTCTTGTGAAGACTCACCCAAACGTTTAATACGTTTAGAGGTTTCCTGAATCTGTTCACGAATCGTATCCATACCCTCAATAGAACGGTTTACCACTTGTGCACCATTGGATGCAATATATACCGAACGCTGTGCTACGCTAGCAGATTCAGACGCATTAGAGGATACTTGGTCAATAGACAATGCCATTTCATTCATTGCTGTTGATGCACCTGCAATTTCTTGTGCTTGGTGCTCAGATGCTTCTGCTAGCTGGTTAGTAATATTCTGAGTATTATGCGTATAACGAGCAACTTCTTGCGAAGTTTCATGAATTCGAGATACTAGGTCACGTAATTGGTCAATTGCGAAGTTAATAGAGTCGGCGATTGCCCCTGTAAAATCTTCAGATACGGTTGCATATGAACGTAAGTCACCATCTGCAAGATCGGCAATTTCATCAAGTAAACGTAAGATCGCATTCTGGTTACGGTCATATTCTTCTTGTAAGGTAGCTACACGTTGTTTATCTGCTTTACTACGAAGTGATAAAAGCTTTAAGACCGAACTAATTAATCCAAGAAGCGATAATGCAACAAGTGCCCCCAAAGCAAAGGCCTTCCAGCCATAGTGTGTTTGCTCAGAAAGCTTACCTAATGCAGATAACATCTCATCAGATTGTGAGAAGATTTCACCCGATGACTGACGTACATTTACAATTTGATCTGTATGTTTGAGAACTGATGTTGCTGCAGATTTTAAAACTTTATCATACTCAGCTTTAATACCTTCCAAAGATTCTCGTATTTCTGGGGATTCAACTCTAGCAACACCTAATTCAGCATTACCGTTTAACTGAGCATTTAAATACACACCAAAAGTCTCGATATCGACACCAAAGTCATGTGCTGAACTTTGAGAATCTTCTGTGCCAACCAAAACCGAATTAATAGATCGTAAAATACGTTCTGCAATAAATACCTGATTTTTTGCAATCATTACCTGATTACTCGATACTTTTTCGCGAACCATCTTATCAACCATCAAGTTATATTCAGCCTGAATTTCAGGAATAGAGTCACTAATCGAGATATTCATGTTATATAACTGATTAATTACAGGCTGATGTGATGAGATCAAGTTAATGTCATAAGACAAAGCTTTCCACAAAACCGCAACTTTTTTATATTCTTTTGAAGATGTACCATGAATCTTTTCAATTTCTTGCATATTTTCTGCAAAAAGTTTTTCCGACTCAACTAACTCTTTCATTGCTTCAGGTGATCCAGAAGCTGTTGCTTCGGTAGCCTGTCTAGAAATCGTTTGTGACAATAAACGTAACTCACCCAAACTACGTGTTAATTGGTTATGTCGAGGCACGCTATAAAACAAATAGGCGAGCGAAGTTAAAGCAAATACTAAACATAACAACGCTACATAAAGGATAGGCTTGGACTTTTTACTTTCCCCAAACAAACTGGCATATTGCTGAATTTCTGACTGGATTTTTGCAATAAAATTGACTTTCGATTTTTCGTTTAGATCACGACTGCCACTTTTCTTTTTAAGTTTAAAGCCCATACAGCTTCTCCCCAGAAAAATATGCTATTTATTAACAGCATAAAAATTAGTTTATAAATTTTGTCGATGCATTCATATAATGTGGGTTTTGCAATAATCGACTAAATAAAAAGACATGCCAATGCTGATTATGCTGGTGAAAATACCCTTGGCAATATTCTTTTAGATTTTCCTCCAAGTTTGAACTTTGAGAAAAAAAGCTTTTCTTATTAAAGTGTTGAATCCCCAAAACCTGATCAACAACCAACCCCACATACTGGTCATGATGGCTAATACATAACACTTTTTGGGCAGACGAAAATGAACTCCGTTGCCCTGAAATAAAATGTGCCAAATCAGACACTGAAAGTAATCTTCCTCGAATATTTGCTAATCCCTTCACCCAGCTTTGAGTATTAGGAACAGGTGTATATTTTGGTGGATAGATAACTTCTGAGACTTCCCCAAGTGGTGCGACGAAGTATTGCCCTCTCATTTCAAAAGCAATTCCTGACCACCGTTCTGCTTCATTTTGGACTGAAGCGTAATTCTTATTACCTCGTTTAGACAGACGAAGTAATTCGATAAATCCATTCGCGGCCATACTCGATCCTATATGACGGGTATATCCCGTCATTTATGTTTTTATGGATGGATGAGTTAATTTAGAAATTGTTTAATTACATCAATCAATTGCTTTTCTTCGATCGGCTTAATCAGGTAATCGATTGCACCTTGACGTTTACCCCATACTCGGTCAGTTGCCTGATCTTTAGTACTCACAATCACAACAGGAATATGTTTAGTGTCTTCATCACGAGTAATCTGGCGTGTTGCCTGAAAACCATTTACACCTGGCATCACAACATCCATTAACACTAAGTCAGGTTGCTCTGCTTTTGCCAAGGTCACCCCATCTGCACCATTAGATGCTTCAAGTACGTCATAACCATGCTTGGTTAAAATTTCTTTAAAACGAAAAGTTTCTGTTGGTGAGTCATCAACAATAAGAATACGTGCCATTTCTTTGCCCTTAAATTACTTAATTATGAACTTACATGATTACGAATCGCATTTAGCAATTCATCTTTGCTAAAAGGTTTCGTCAAGTATTCATCTGAACCTACCACACGCCCTTTTGCCTGATCAAACAGACCATCTTTACTAGAGAGCATAATAACGGGAATGTTCTGATAATTTTGAGAGTTCTTAATCAGAGCACAAGTTTGATAACCATCTAAACGAGGCATCATGATATCCACAAAAACAATATCCGGATTTGCTTCTGCAATTTTAGACAAAGCTTCAAATCCATCCACAGCAGTAATTACTTCACAACCTTCACGTTGCAATAGTGTTTCTGCTGTACGGCGAATAGTTTTTGAGTCATCAATAACCATTACTTTCAGATTTTGGAACGTATCTTCCATTTAATCTTCCATCCCCATAACATAAAATATAAATGCAATTTAACTTAAATTTGTTTTTACACATTTATACGCATTTTTAACATAACTCACCTTCTATTTTCAATGAGGCATTTTTGTCTACTTTCTCATTTATAAACAATAACTTTTAACCTCATCACACTTTAATTAAAATTATCATTTTTTTTATAATGACTATATTTTTATTCAACTAAATAATAATTAATATAATAAAGATTAATTATTTAAAAATAAGCGACTTAGCTATCTTTTTTGGGGATTTTCAATGACTGATAGGACGAAATATGCCTTTTATAGGAACTGTGTGTCTGTATCTATAGGCATTATTTCCTTCGGATCACTCTTTTTCTCACCTTCTAGTCTGGCTGTTACCGATACTTCTAAAGCAGTCTGGTATCGTTATTATGATCAAAATGGTGTTGCCAATATCAGCACTTCAGTTACGCCAGCTCACATCCGTTATGGATATGAAGCTCTGGATCGCAATATGCAAGTGATAAAAAGAAACCACTCTTATAATGCTGAGGCAGATTTAAATCAATCAACTCAACGCGCATTATTAGCACAACATAAAGAACAAGATATCAAATTAAAAAAAGCTTATAGCAATAGTAAGACAGCTTCGATTAAAAGAGATCAGGCATTAGTGTCTATAAAAAAGCAAATTAATTATCAACAGGAACAACTTAACCAATTACAACAAGACAAAATTTTATTTAAGCGTCAGGAAATGGAGTATTTCAGGAAAGGAGAAATGATTCCTAAGCGTCATAAAGCATTGATTGAAAACAATCTAAATAATATTAATCGAGTTAAACAAACCATTGAAACACTTTCCAAGACCTATAGTCGAACTAATAATGAGTATGAAAATATTATCGAACGTTTAAAAAAGCTTGAATAACGGCAAAGGTTTATCAAGAATAGGGGCAAAATAAAATTTGAATTATAGGATGATGCTGTATGCACACAATGCATCTCACCCCTTCTACTTTTTTTAAACTGAGTATTATTAGTTTATGTTTAATTTTAGCTGCATGTAATCAACAAGAAACAACCAAAACTGCGGCCTCAGCTCCTACAAAAATTGAGCTTATTCCTCAAGACCTTATTGCAGTTAAAGAAGGAGCACTTGACTCCAAAACTGCATTTACAGGAACAATTCGTGCGGTTCAGCAAAGTTCCATTCAGGCACAAGTGAATGCAACAGCGACGAATGTCACTGCCAATGTTGGTCAACAGGTACAAAAAGGTCAAGTGCTGGTGAGATTGAATAATCAGGACAATGTTGCACGTTTAGCACAAGCACGCGCCAACCTTGCATCAGCTCAATCACAAGCTGAACTTGCACGTAATTTGATGAACCGGAAACAAAGATTATTTAATCAAGGTTTTATTGCTCGTGTCGAGTTTGAACAAAGTCAGGTTGACTACAAAGGCCAGCTTGAAAGCGTAAAAGCACAACAAGCAAATGTCGACATTGCTAAAAAAGCTGATCAGGACGGAATTATTATCAGTCCAATTTCAGGTGTGATTACTAAACGACAAGTAGAACCAGGTCAAACTGTTTCAGTTGGACAAACACTATTTGAAATCGTAAATCCAGATCAGCTTGAAATACAGGCCAAGTTACCAATTGAACAGCAATCTGCGCTTAAAGTAGGTAGCAATATTCAATATCAGATTCAGGGCAATTCTAAACAATTAAATGCAACGCTTACTCGCATTTCACCTGTCGCCGATCAAGACAGTCGACAAATTGAGTTTTTTGCTGCTCCTAAAGAAAAAATTGATTCGTTAAGCATAGGAGCGTTTATTAATGGAAATATTTTGCGCAATGACACTCATCAAGGCCAAACGATTCCTTTAGACAGCATTCAAAATATGCAACATGACCCTTTTGTGTGGGTGATACGCAATCACACAATTCAAAAAGTGAAAATTCGTGTGATTGAACAGCGTTATAACGACAATATTGGGTTAGCCGAAGGTTTACAAAGCACAGATCTGGTTAGCCGTATTCAATTTGAAGATTCCGACATTAATAAAAAAGTGACGGTTACAACCGACAAAAATAAATAAGGTAGCAAATAGCGTATGTGGTTTACTCGAATCAGTGTGAAATACCCCGTTTTTACCATTATGATGATGCTCAGCTTAATGGTACTCGGGTTGGCGTCTTGGAAACGTATGACTGTCGAAGAGTTTCCAAATATAGATTTCCCATTCGTAGTAGTCACCACACAATATGCGGGTGCGTCGCCTGAAGCGGTTGAGTCAGATATAACAAAAAAACTTGAAGATCAAATCAATACAATTTCAGGAATTAAACAGATTACTTCACGCTCAAGTGAAGGCCTTTCAATGGTGATTGCCGAGTTTAATCTTGATACTTCTTCGGCGATTGCTGCTCAGGATGTTCGTGACAAAATTGCACCCGTCACAGCGCAGTTCCGTGACGAAATTGATACACCGATTGTGCAACGCTATGACCCCTCGTCTAGCCCAATCATGTCAGTCGTATTTGAATCAAACAGCATGAGTTTGGCTCAATTAAGTTCCTATGTAGACAAAAAAATTGTACCTCAGCTTAAAACTGTTTCTGGTGTAGGTAATGTCAATTTACTAGGTGATGCTAAACGGCAAATTCGGATTAAGGTTCATCCTGAACAATTACAAAGCTACGGTATTGGTATTGATCAGGTCATTAACACGCTAAAAAATGAAAATATAGAAGTACCTGCAGGAACCTTACAACAAAAGAATTCTGAACTGGTTGTACAGATTCAATCAAAAGTCATCCATCCTCTTGGATTTGGTGATTTAGTTATTGCTAATAAAAATGGTTCCCCTATTTTTTTAAAGCAAGTGGCAACTGTTGAGGACACACAAGCCGAACTACAATCAAGCGCATTTTATAATGGAAGAACAGCTGTCTCTGTCGATATTTTAAAGAGTTCCGATGCCAATGTAATTCAGGTTGTTGATAAAACCTACCAAACTTTAGAGAAATTAAAAACACAAATGCCTGCGGGTTTAGATTACAAAGTCGTAGCTGATAGCTCTAAAGGTATTCGCGCTTCAATCAAAGATGTTGTTCGAACCATTATTGAAGGTGCTGCTTTAGCAGTTCTCATTGTTTTACTCTTTCTAGGCTCTTTCCGCTCTACAGTTATTACCGGTCTAACCTTACCGATTACTTTGCTCGGAACCTTAACTTTTATCTGGGCTTTTGGGTTTAGCATTAACATGATGACGCTGTTAGCACTATCGCTCAGTATTGGTTTACTCATTGATGATGCAATTGTAGTTCGGGAAAATATTGTCAGACATACTGAACTTGGCAAAGACCATGTGACTGCTGCTCTTGAAGGGACAAAAGAAATTGGTTTAGCCGTACTCGCAACCACGCTTACCATTGTGGCAGTATTTCTACCTGTTGCCTTTATGGGTGGTCTGATTGGACGTTTCTTTTATCAGTTCGGTGTAACAGTCAGTACAGCTGTTCTAATTTCAATGTTTATTAGTTTTACGCTCGATCCAATGCTTTCAGCTCACTGGAAAGATCCTGTAAAGAAAAAAGATAATTGGCTACAACGGTTTTTTAACCATATTTCTAATGTGCTAGATCGGCTTACCCATGTTTATGAAAAGCTATTAAAACTTGCCCTACGCTTCCGTTTAATCACGGTTATTGTTGCAATCGCTTCATTATTTGCTGCATTAGGACTATCGAAACTGATTGGGACCGAATTTGTACCTACACCAGATAAGGGTGAAGTGCGCATTCAGTTCGAGACTCCTGTAGATTCTTCTTTAGAATATACCCAAGCAAAATTACATCAGGTCGATCAAATTATTAGACAATTCCCTGATGTCGTTTCTACTTATGGTGTAGTGAACAGTGAAGTAGACTCTGGTAAAAACCATGCCGGTTTAGGAGTGACCTTAAAGCCAAAACAAGAACGTAGCTCAGATCTAAATACACTCAATAATGAGTTCCGTGATCGTTTGCAAACTGTAGCGGGTATTCGAGTGACTTCTGTTGCCGCAGCACAAGACTCTGTATCTGGCGGTCAGAAACCAATCATGATTTCGATTAAAGGATCTGACCTAAATGAACTACAAAAAATTTCAGATCGCTTTATTGCAGAAATGGAAAAAATTAAAGGCGTAGTTGATTTAGAAAGTTCATTGAAAGAACCTAAACCTACTTTGGGTGTTCATATTAATCGCGTACTGGCAAGTGATTTGGGCTTATCTGTTTCCCAAATTGCGAATGCCATTCGACCATTAATTGCGGGCGATAATGTCAGCACTTGGGAAGACCGTGATGGTGAAACTTATGATGTGAATTTACGTTTAAATGAAAATAAACGTATGCTTCCGCAAGATGTGCAAAATTTATATATCAACTCTAATAAAACCAATGCAGCTGGACAAAATATATTAGTTCCATTGAGTGCCGTCGCAACGACCGAAGAAAAGCTTGGGGCTTCGCAAATTAACCGACGTGATCTTGAGCGTGAGGTTCTTATTGAGGCAAATACCTCAGGTCGCCCTAGTGGCGATATTGGTCAAGACATCGACAAAATGCAAAAGTCATTTAAGTTACCTGCAGGTTATACATTCGATACTCAAGGGGCAAACGCCGATATGGCTGAATCTGCGGGATACGCATTGACAGCCATTACCCTATCGATTGTATTTATTTATATCGTGCTAGGTTCTCAGTTCAATAGCTTTATTCATCCTGCAGCAATTATGGCCTCTTTACCCTTATCATTGATTGGTGTTTTTCTTGCCCTATTCTTGTTCCAAAGCACCCTAAATCTGTTTTCGATTATTGGTATTATTATGCTGATGGGACTTGTCACTAAAAATGCAATTTTGCTGATCGATTTTATTAAAAAAGCGATGGATCAGGGTGTCAGCCGTTATGATGCTATTTTACAAGCTGGTAAAACCCGTTTACGTCCAATTTTGATGACAACAAGCGCTATGGTGATGGGGATGGTTCCCTTAGCTTTAGGTCTCGGCGAAGGTGGTGAACAAAGCGCACCAATGGCTCATGCGGTTATTGGTGGAGTGATTACCTCTACCCTATTAACTCTTGTGGTTGTACCCGTCATTTTCACTTATCTGGATGACTTGAAAAACTTTATGCTGCGTCAAACTCGACGATTCATGTCATAATGCAGCGATTATCGTATAATCTGCGTTTTTATAACGCTTAACTTTTAGGACTTTTTCCATGCGCGCAAGCCGCTTTTTATTTGCAACGTTGAGAGAAACCCCAAATGATGCTGAAGTGATTTCACACCAGCTCATGTTACGTGCGGGGATGATTCGTAAATTGGCATCTGGTTTATATACATGGCTGCCGATGGGAACACGTGTGCTTAAAAAAGTAGATGCGATTGTTCGTGAAGAAATGAACCGTTCAGGCGCGATGGAAGTATTCATGCCCGTGACTCAACCCGCAAGTCTTTGGGAAGAATCAGGTCGATATGAACAATATGGTCCTGAGTTATTACGCTTTAAAGATCGTCATACGAACCCATTCGTACTTGGGCCAACGCATGAAGAAGTTATTACAGATATGGCGCGTAACGAATTAAAAAGTTATAAGCAGCTCCCTGTAAACTTCTATCAAATTCAAACCAAATTCCGTGATGAAATTCGACCACGTTTTGGTGTAATGCGTTCACGTGAGTTCATCATGAAAGATGCTTATTCTTTCCATGCAACTCAAGAGTCATTACAAGAAACTTATGATGTGATGTACGACACTTATAGTCGTATTTTCACTCGTTTAGGTTTAGATTTCCGCCCAGTACAAGCAGATACAGGTTCTATTGGTGGTTCAGCTTCACACGAATTCCACGTATTGGCTGCAAGTGGTGAAGATGACATCGCATTTTCAACTGAATCTGATTATGCGGCAAACGTTGAAATGGCTGAGGCTGTTTTAGTGGGTGAACGTGCAGCACCGACACAAGAATTTAAATTGGTTGAAACACCAAACCAAAAAACGATTGATGATGTTTGCCAATTCTTAAATGCTGATCCAAAGCAATCTGTTAAAGCTTTATTGGTTCAAGGCGTTGCTGATGAAAAAGGTAATGTTCCTGTTGTTGCTCTATTTGTACGTGGCGACCATGAACTTAATGAGATTAAAGCTGAGAAGCATCCTTTAGTTGCTGCGCCTCTTACTTTTGCAACTGAAGAACAACTCCAAGCATTTGGTTTAACTGCTGGCTTTACAGGTCCACAAGGTTTAGTCGAAAAAGGCTTAACTGTAATTGTTGACCGTGCTGCATCTGTTCTTTCTGACTTCGTTGCTGGTGCAAATGAAGCGGACAAACATGCGGTTGGCGTAAACTGGGAACGTGATGCACAAATTAGCGAAGTTTTTGATCTACGTAATGTGGTTGAAGGCGATCCATCTCCAGATGGCAAAGGCACACTACAAATTAAACGCGGTATTGAAGTAGGTCATATTTTCCAGCTTGGTACTAAATACTCTGAAGCTTTGGGCTGTAAAGTTCTAGGTGAAGATGGCAAACCATTTACAGTAACTATGGGCTGCTACGGTATTGGTGTAACACGTGTTGTTGCAGCTGCAATTGAACAAAACTACGATGACAAAGGTATTATCTGGCCTCAAGCCATTGCACCTTTTGAAATTGCAATTGTTCCAATGAATGCGCACAAATCACCACGTACTCTTGAAGCAGCAGAGTCTCTTTATGCAGAACTTCAAGCTCAAGGTTTTGATGTGTTACTTGATGATCGTAACGAACGTCCAGGTGTTAAATTCTCTGACCTTGAATTGATGGGTATTCCACACCGTATTGTAATTGGTGAAAAAGGTTTGGATGCTGGTACTTTTGAATACAAAGGCCGCCGCGATGCTGAAGCGAGTAATTTAACTAAAGAAGAGCTTTTAGCTAAATTAGTGCGTTAATAAATACATAAATAAAAAAGCAGCTTTTAGAAGCTGCTTTTTTATTTCAATTTTTATGCTTGAACAGTTAAATCCTTGATAGTCGTGGATGAACCATTATTTTTAACCGACTCAATTCCTTTATCACGTGAAGCTTCGCTCGCATAGAACTGGCTCGTGCCGATAATCTGATGATTTGCAGCTTTTAAATTGAAATAAGGTTTCCCATTCTTTGCAGTTAAACGCTCATATCGGGCATCATCACCACTGTTTTTCTGAATTGACTCAATACCATTTACAGCAGAAGCTTTTGCCTTATATAGCTCACTATTTAAAATAGGTTCACCATTTCCTGCCTTCAAGATAAAACGGTATTGTCCATCACTCGCCTGTGAAATTTCGTACCATCCTGCCATAAAAACCTCATTTTTTTGTTGGTGTGGGTATGACTTTCGTTATTATTCTGGACGAAAGTTATTTGTTATTAATGACAATATAAAGGCGCGAACATTCCTTGAATAGTCCATTTTTTATACTTTTTCGTAATAAAATTATAATGATGTTAGAAATTTAAAAAGCAGAGATATAACCGTATATCTCTGCTGAAATGTAATAATAATTAACAGTTTAAGCTTTTTTTACAAATTCAGATTTTAATTTCATCTGACCAATACCATCAATTTTACAATCAATATTGTGACCATCACTTGCATCTGGCACTAGACGAATCGTTTTTACCTTAGTACCTACTTTAACGACTGAAGAAGAACCTTTAATTTTTAAGTCTTTGATTACAGTGACGCTATCACCATCTGCCAAGACATTTCCATTTGCATCTTTAATAGTTTCTTGTTCTTCAGTTGCTGATGCTTCTCCTTCTTTCCACTCATGTGAACATTCAGGACAAATCAATAGGTCGCCATCTTGGTAAGTATATTCTGATTGGCATTTTGGGCAGTTTGGCAAAGACATGAAAAAAATCTCAAAAAGTATATTATGCGAGAAATGACTCATTTTTTAAAGTTTTAAATAATAGACTTTTACCAAAAAAAAATTTATATATTATTTTAAGTTTTTACTTAATAAATATTCCTTCAAAATAATTGCGTGATTGTTTTCAACATCTTTGGCTGAATATAAAAGTGTGATCGTATTCTTCAATGCGATTTGTTGTAGCTCTTGAACTGCGGAATTGGTCTCAAGCTCTTTTAAATAGCGCTGTTTAAACTCCTGCCAATGATCTGGTGTTGCAGCATGAAACCATTTTCTAAGCTCGGTCGATGGTGCTATTTCTTTTAGCCACAAATCTAAGTGGGCATTCTCCTTACTAATTCCCCTACTCCATAAACGGTCAACCAAAATTCGCTTTCCATCACTAGGCTCTGCATTTTCATAAATTCTTTTAATATGTATATCCATTTCTGACACCTACTCAGCTCAATCTAAATATCATTGGCTTAATCATCCCATTGATTTGCCTTCCTCTACAATCTAAATCTTTTGCGCTAAATATTGTCCAATTTGCCATTACTGATTAATTCAGGCATATAAATTGCTTTTGAGTTTTTCATTATTTTATCAAATGGTAAAAAATGAAATATTATATTTATCCGTGTTCATCTCAAAAAGATGCCCCTTATTTGATTTTCTCATCTGGGTTAGGTGGTCATGCTAGTTTTTGGAGCCCACAACTTGAATCGTTGAGTACGCATTTCAACATCGTGACTTATGACCAAGAAGGCTGTCACCAAGACAGTGCTTTATTACCTGCACACTACCATATGTGTGACATGGCAAATCAAGTACTACACTTATTAGAACATCTTCAAATTCATGAATTCCATATGATCGGGCATGCTTTAGGCGGCATCATCGGAATGGAGCTAGCAAAACAACTACAATCCAGCTCAATTACCATGCTCAGCCTGACACTGATTAATGCGTGGGATGAGCTAGATGCACATACACAAAAATGTTTTGATGCCCGTATCGCATTATTAGTGTCAGCAGGTGCTGAAGCCTATGTGCGTGCACAGGCATTATTTCTGTATCCTCCAGCATGGATTTCTCAGAATCATAGCCACATTAAAAATACCGAAGATATTCAACTCCAAAACTTTCCACCTAAGACAAATGTATTTGCACGACTCAAAGCATTGATGCGTTTTCAATTACAAGCAGAGCACTTACAAGCATTGCAAGACACCGCAATTCATATCGTTGCCAATCAAGATGATTTTTTAGTTCCAGTACATAAATCACAGGATCTTTTTACCAAACTCGCTCATGGTCAACTCTGCATTTTACCCTCTGGTGCCCATGCTTCCACAGTGACCGAATCTCAACGACTAAATCAAACTTTCATTCAATTTTTCCATAACATTAAGGCCTTATCATGAATGCAAAAACATTAAATATTTTAGATCAACTCTTTTTAGAAGCTAGAACCCATAGCACGTGGTTAGATAAAGCGGTCAGCACTGAGCAAATTCAACAAATTTATGATCTGGTCAAAATGGCGCCGACTTCTGCCAACTGTAGTCCTGCTCGTTTTGTCTTTTTAACAACACTTGAAGCTAAACAAAAACTCAAGACAGCATTGTCGTCTGGCAATGTAGAAAAGACGATGACAGCTCCTGTCACTGTTTTGGTTGCAACCGATGCAAGATTTTATGACAAACTGCCAGAACTATTTCCTTATGCCGATGCAAAATCATGGTTTACATCAAGTGAAGCCGTAGCACATGAAACTGCTTTTCGTAATAGTTCATTACAAGCTGCATATTTAATTATGGCATGTCGTAGTTTAGGTTTAGATACGGGTCCAATGTCTGGTTTTGATGCGAAACAAGTTGATGAGCTATTTTTTTCAGGCACAAATCATCATATTAATCTCATCATTAACATCGGCTATGGCGACCCTCAAAAAGTTTATACTCGCCTTCCCCGTTTAAATTTTGAAGAGGCTTGTCGAGTGGAATGAGTTAAATACATAACACCCTCTTCAATCTCAAAAGAGAAATACTTTAGTTCTACACGGCGACTTCAATGTCGCCTTTTTTATTCTGCTGTTTTAGAACATTGGATGTCATGCACATTCCAAAAATAAAATTGATCAAATGATGCACAATGAAGCAAGTTAGTTCCTCCTTGGTGCACAATCGCATTATTCTTTACCATTTGATAAAAATTATACCAAACAATAAATTCAATACATTGATAAATATATAAATATTAAAGTTGGCACAAGCTATGCATTATTAAAAGTACAACCAAGCACTGAAAATTATATCGTTTATAGCTTTCAGTTCGACTTCCTAAACTCACGATGGGGAATCAAGATGAAGATCGGCGTTTTTTGTCCAATTGGAAATAATGGCTGGCTGCTTTCAGAAAATGCACCGCAATATAAACCTACCTTTGAATTAAACAAACAAATTGTACAGCGTGCTGAACACTACGGTTTTGACTTTGCCCTTTCCATGATTAAGTTACGTGGTTTTGGCGGAAAAACTGAGTTTTGGGACTATAACCTTGAAACATTTACCCTCATGGCAGGTCTCGCCGCTGTCACCACTAAAATCCAAATTTATGCAACCGCTGCAACACTAGTCATGCCTCCTGCAATTGTGGCACGTATGGCATCGACCATAGATTCGATTTCCAACGGTCGCTTTGGACTAAACGTCGTAACCGGATGGCAAATGCCTGAATATTCCCAAATGGGTATGTGGCCTGGCGATGAATATTTTGCTAAACGCTATGATTACTTATCTGAATATGTCGAAGTTTTACGTGAACTTTGGGCAACTGGGAAGTCAGACCTAAAAGGCGAGTTCTTCCAGATGAATGATTGTCAGGTCAAACCACAGCCTCAAGCTGATATGAAAATTATCTGTGCAGGACAGTCTGATGCTGGTTTAGCTTTTTCCGCAAAATATGCTGACTACAACTTTGTTTTCGGAAAAGGTTTAAACACACCGACAGCCTATGCCGAAATTAATGATCGCTTAAAAGTTCAAACCGACAAAACTGGACGCAATGTACAGACCTATGTGTTGTTTATGGTAATTGCTGCCGAAACAGATGAAGCTGCAATGCAGAAGTGGCAACACTATAACGACGGTGCGGACATGGAAGCTATTCGTTGGCTACAAGACCAAGGTGCAAAAGATAAAGTGTCTGGCACTGACACCAATATTCGTCACATGGCCTCTAGCGTTTCTCCCGTCAATATCAATATGGGCACCATTGTTGGCTCTTTTAAAAATGTCGCAAAAATGCTCGATCAAATTTCCGAGATTAAAGGGACAGAGGGAATTTTGTTGACCTTTGATGACTTTGTACAAGGCGTAGAAGATTTTGGTCAACGCATTCAACCGCTCATGAAATGTCGTGAAAGTGTCGTTACCGAACTGACAAAGCAAGCCGAACCAACTGTTTTGGAGAAAAGCGCATGAATGAAATGTCTAATATTGTATGTGCAGAATTCACGGCACAGATTGGTACAGGCAAAGTATTAAAAGCCGAACCTGAACATATTCAACTAGCAGCAGAACAAACCGCGCTTGTTGTCATTGATATGCAAAATGCTTACACCTCTTTGGGTGGGTATTTAGATTTAGCAGGTTTTGATGTCTCAAAGACTAAGCCTGTAGTCGAAAATATTAAAAAGGCGATCGATGCTGCACATAGTGCAGGGATTCAGGTCATCTATTTTCAAAATGGTTGGGATAAAAACTACGTCGAAGCTGGTGGTTTAGGTTCACCAAATTTTCATAAATCCAATGCTTTAAAAACCATGCGTAAACAGCCTGAGTTACAAGGCCAACTTTTATCTAAAGGTGGTTGGGACTTTGCTTTAATTGATGAGTTACAACCACTTCCACAAGACATCATTATTGAAAAGCCACGTTATAGCGGTTTCTTTAACACCGCGCTCGACAGCATTTTACGTGCTCGTGGCATTCGTAATTTGGTCTTTGTAGGTATTGCCACCAATGTCTGTGTCGAGTCGACCTTACGTGATGGTTTCTTTTTGGAATATTTCGGTGTTGCACTTAAAGATGCTTGCTATCAAGCCGGACCTCAAGAGGCTCACGACGCAGCGCTATATAACATTAAAACTTTTTTTGGCTGGGTATCTGACACCAATAGTTTCATTGAAACCTTTAGTTCGGCATCAACATTGCTACAGCAATCTGCCTAATTCATACATTTAATTTTATCTAAAATTTTTTGATTTGGAGCATTTTATGTCTAAACAAGTTGTTATCCCTGAAGGAACATCGGCACCACTTGCACCCTATGTTCCTGCAACCAAAGCGGACAATATTGTGTATGTCTCAGGCACATTGGCTTTTGATGAAAATAATAATGTGGTTTGTATTGGTGATGCTGCAGGACAGACTCGCCATATTTTAGAAACAATCAAAAAAGTGATTGAAACTGCGGGTGGCACCATGGATGACGTAACGTTCAATTCCATTTTCATTAAAGATTGGGCGGACTATACCGCAGTGAATACGGTATATGCCGAATACTTTCCGGGTGACAAACCTGCTCGCTTTTGTATCCAGTGCGGCTTGGTGAAACCCGATGCCTTAATTGAAATTGCATCGATTGCCCATGTGGGATAAACGATGTCACTGATAAAAACCTTAAGCATCATAACTGATGTGATGTTTTAGCCTCGATTCATTGTAATGATCATGCATTGGGGTTGGAGAGCAATCATGCAAAAAAGAGAAGAGAAACAGGTTTTAACTCCATCTGCTATTCAGCAGGTTCAAACATGCTCAACACACTTAGAAGTAGATCAGCATACTTTTAGACAAGGCATGGCCAATCTTGGAGCAGCAGTGAATGTCATCACGACGGATGGACCTGCAGGGCAAGCTGGTTTTACAGCATCCGCTGTATGCAGTGTAACTGATACACCACCGACACTATTGGTTTGCCTCAACCGCTCAGCATCAGTTTTTAATACTTTTAAACAAAACAAGGTGCTTTGTGTCAATACTTTAGCTGCCCATCAAAGTACCCTATCTACAATATTCGGCGGAAAAACACCAATGCCAGAACGCTTTGCTCATGGGGAATGGAGCAAGCTAATCACTGGTTCTCCGATTTTGAATGAGGCCTTGGTGTCATTTGATTGTGAAATTGTACAAAGCATGAGTATCGGTAGTCATGATGTCTTGTTTTGTTCGGTCAAAGCAATGAAACACCAAAGTGGGCTTAATGCACTTATGTACTTCAACCGCAATTATTGCGAATTACAAACAGCATGCTAATGCAGATAAAAAATGAAAAAGAGGATCTGTTATGCGAACACAAGAATCTTGGTTTCCTAAATTTAAGCCGCACACCGGTAATTTAGAAACTCCCGTACAAATTGATGAATATCTTCCTCCCGGTAAAAGTATTGTTTTGGGGTTACAACATGCTTTTGCGATGTTCGGAGCAACTGTTTTAGCCCCGTTACTCATGGGCTTTGATCCGAACCTTACCATTTTTATTACTGGTATTGGCACTATCTTGTTCTTTTTAATTACAGGTGGGCGTATGCCTAGCTATCTCGGATCAAGCTTCGCCTTTATTGGTGCAGTCGCAGCAGCGACAGGCTATGCAGGGGTTGGATCAAATCCAAATTTAGCTGTGGCGCTGGGCGGTACAATCATTTGCGGTTTGATTTATGCATGCATCGGTTTAATTGTCATGAAAACTGGAACTGCATGGATTGAAAAACTCATGCCACCCGTGGTCACTGGTGCAATTGTCATGATTATTGGTTTAAACCTTGCACCTGTAACAATCAAAAGCGTTTCGACAAATAGCTTTGACACGTGGATGGCAGTCATTACCATTTTATGTATTAGTGCCGTTGCTGTTTTTACAAGAGGTATGATTCGTCGCCTTCTATTACTCATCGGGCTCATCAGTGCTTATTTTATTTATTTTCTACTCACTAATATCTTAGGGTTAGGCAAACCCATCGATTTTAATGCAATCAGTCAAGCTGCATGGTTTGGCCTACCCACTTTTCACTCACCTGTTTTTAATGCCAAAGCTATTTTATTGATTGCACCTGTTGCGCTTATTTTAGTCGCTGAAAACTTGGGACATTTTAAAGCGGTTTCTGCCATGACAGAACGTAATTTATCGCCATATATGGGTCGTGCTTTTTTTGCAGATGGCATCTGTACAAGTTTATCAGCTTCTGTTGGTGGTACAGGCATGACGACTTATGCTGAAAATATTGGGGTAATGGCTGTAACTAAAGTCTATTCAACGACTATTTTTGTGGTTGCGGGACTATTTGCAATCCTACTCGGTCTATCCCCTAAATTTGGAGCAATTATTAGTACCATTCCTGTTGCTTTATTAGGCGGTGCGTCGATTGTTGTCTTTGGCTTAATTACTGTTGCTGGAGCAAAAATTTGGATCGATAACAAAGTTGATTTCACTAAAAATAGTACTTTAATTATTGCAGCAGTCAGTCTCATTATGGGTGCTGGCAATTTAAGTCTACATATTGGGCCATTTGACTTAGGAGGTATTGGAACTGCGACACTTGCAGCAATTGTTCTTAACCTATTACTCAACAGAACGGAAAAATCCGAAAATCAATCTATTGAAAAATCAGTAGAACCGCTTAATTCTGTCCCGCATCTCTAGTTCTGGAGAAACTCCTTGATTCAAAGTGTTTCATTTATCGGTTTAGGTGCAATGGGATGGCACATGGCTTCCCATTTAACCCAAGTATGCAGCCAAGTCTATGTTTGGAATCGTACTTTTGCTAAAGCAAAGCAACATGAACAAACCTTTGGTACGCAAGCTGTAGACCTGACACAAGCTCTACAAGCAGATATTATCTTTTCATGCCTACCGACTAGCCAAGATGTAGAAAATTTAATTGCGGACTCTCAACTAAAACAAGGCTGTATTTGGGTAGATTGCACTAGCGGTGTGCCAGAGACAGCAAGAAAACTCAGCCAACAGCTCAAATTAAATGGAGTTGATTATTTGGATGCACCAGTTTCAGGACAAACGATTGGAGCTGAACGAGGAACTCTCACGGTAATGGTCGGAGGTGACGAGTCTGCTTTTAAAAGAGCAAAACCAATCATTCAAGCATTTGCTAATTTAGTTGAATATGTCGGCGAAAGTGGCGCTGCCTTTGCAGTAAAAGCCATCAATAACACATTAATGGCGACACATCTTTGGGCGTTGGCAGAGGGATTAAGTATCCTTAAATCTCAAGGTGTAAATTTACACTCCGCAATGAACTGTATTAACCACTCTAGTGGCAAAAGTAATATTTCAGAACACATCATGATGCAACGTGTTTTAAGCCGTAAATTTGAAAAAACTTTTGCATTAGATTTATTACAAAAGGATATTGGAATTGCACTAAATCTCGTTACTCAAAATAATTTGGAACTCCCAGCTTTTAGTCTCATTCAGCAACAGTTTAATCAGGTTTCCAAACCCGATGCACAACAAGTCGATTTTTCAGCAATAATTAAAATATTGGAACAACAAAACCAATTAGAGCTATGTTAAGAGTAGGTCATACGACCTACTCTTTTTTATAAGAAAAGCAAAGTAACTTTATTGATCTGGAATTTCAGCTTCAATCAATAAAGTAAGCAAAGATAGGGATTCTTGCCACCCTAAGTAGCATGCCTCTACAGGAATCACTTCCGGTATGCCTTCTTGCGTAATATGCACTTCTGTACCTACCAATACGCTTTTTAATGTAATAGTAACCTGCATAGTCCCAGGTAAATTTGGGTCATCAAACTGATCGTTGTAGCGAATTAGTTCATTTGGAACTAACTCTACATATGTTCCACCAAAAGCATGGGTTGAACCTGTTGAAAAATTGGTAAAACTCATTTTGTATGAACCACCAACATTTGCATCAAAACTATGAACCTTAGCAGTAAAGCCGTGGGGTGGTAACCACTTTACTAAAGCATCTGGATCTAAAAATGCACGGTAAACTCGCTCGGCTGGTGCCTTAAACACGCGATGAAATTTCACTGTACCTGTTGCCATCATATTCTCCTTATTTTAATTTCCTTAAAATTATTGAAATTATGGCTATTAGCTTAAACCTTCCGATTTATCAGAACGTATATTTTTGGTGTTTTTTTGAACAAAAAAGCCAACTTAAGGACAAACTCAAATTACGAAAACTATGGCTGATTTTTTAGTAAAAATGGAGCAAAATAGTCAGCAATCATAAAGAAACATATTGAATTTGAGATTAATCATGAGTCTGCTCGCTTTCTCCTCATATGCTTTAAACGGTGTAGATGCACAAAAGTTTTTACAAGGCCAAGTTACTGTAGATACTGAACGTTTAGCTGAAAATACAACTCGCTATACAGCCATTTGTGATCTTAAAGGTCGTATTCACTTTGGCTTATGGCTAAAGAAGATTAGTCCTGAAAGTTTTGAAATTGTAGTTACTCAAGATCAAGCCGAAGAGTTTGCCAAGCATATTAAAAAGTATGGTGCCTTTTCAAAAATGACCTTAAGTGAACAAGGTGCTGTGTTTCCAAAAGTTGTGAATCATCAAACTGAATTCACTACTGCTGAAACTGATATTTCAGAATGGCAAAAACAAGCCATCATGACAGGTCAAGCTTGGATTACACAGGCTACTGAGCATGAATTCCAGCCCCAAGAATTGCGTTTACATCAACGTGAAGGCGTCAATTACGACAAAGGCTGTTACCTAGGTCAGGAAATTGTGGCACGTCTTTGGTTTAAAGCAAAACCAAAACACTGGTTACATCTGGTTCAGGGTACAGGTGAAGCGCCTGCTTCAGCAACTCAATTAAATAACGATATTGAAGTCGTTAATAGTATTGCAAATGATGAAGGCTATCTTGCTTTAGTTGTTGCGAAACCTGCTGCTCTACAAGAGTTAGGGCTTCAAGTTCTTGAGTTGCCAGAAGCTTTAAGTGGCGACGTTGCAAGACCACAATAATAATTTTTATTAGTCCAAACTGCCCACTGCTAAGTTAGTGGGCTTTTTTATAGATACAAAATACTAATGATTTCATTAGATTAGAACATCAATTTTTTAAGCTTTATATGCCATCATTAGCCCTGTTGAAATTAAAGAGAAAAAAGATGAAAACTAAACTTGCTACACTCATGTTGAGTCTGGCTATTTTCGGTTCTGCCCATGCTGATGTTAAAACACTTGAACAAAATCTTAAGACGAATTATCCCGATTTGCCTGTAAAAGGTGTTTATCAATCGCCTGTGCAAGGTATTTATGAAGTGTATACAAGCGGCCGCATTGTTTATACTAATCAAGATGCGAAGTACTTTTTTGTTGGTAATTTAGTCGACATCAAACAACAAAAAAATATGACTGAAGAACGTATTGCCGAATTGGGTAAGATTGACGTTAAAAGTTTGCCATTAAATCAGGCGATTAAATATGTGAAAGGTAAAGGTGAACGTACAATCTATGTCTTTAGTGATCCAGATTGCCCATATTGCCAGCGCTTAGAACAAAATATGGTTGGGGTTGATAACGTAACCGTATATGTGTTCCTTTATCCTCTTACTAGTTTGCATCCAAATGCTGAAAAAGTTTCAAATCAAATCTGGTGTTCAAAGAATCCGGCAGAAGCTTGGACAAACTATATGCTTAATCGTAAATTACCGACTAATAGCAAAAGTTGCTCAAGCCCAATTCAGAAAAATATTGCTTTAGGTCAAAAATTAAATATCGATGGAACACCTACCCTGTTCTTGCAAGATGGCCAAAGACTCTCTGGCGTACCAACTGATGCCAAGCAAATTGAAGCATTACTCCAGTCAGCAAAATAATAATATTACCCACTCCATTATATGAATGTGAGTGGGTATTTTTTCTCCACAATTTGCCCAAAGTGCAGTGCTTTATATACAAATCGGCTGTTTACTTTCAGCAATCAATATTTATGATGAGAAATTGAAACTCTTTCATGCATCAATGGATTGATGTAGCTACGAAGTAAAAGGTTAAAAAGAAATGAAGAAATTACTAATCGCAAGCCTAATCACTCTTTCAAGTGCATCAATTTTTGCAGCTGATAACACAGCGACTGCTGCTAAAACCGATGTTTTTAAACAAGCTGAGCAACTCTACGCAGCAAAAAATTACTCTGCCGCATTTCAAGAAATGCAACGTCTAGCCCAAACAGGTAATGCCCAAGCTATCTATAACTTAGGCTATATGACTCAAATGGGCCAAGGTACAGCAAAAGACTCTTCTAAAGCCCTAAAATATTATGAGGATGCTTCAAATAAAGGTTACGCCCAAGCGAGTTACACCCTTGCACAAATTTATGAGACTGGTGAATTGGGCGTTGCCAAAGATAGCAACAAATTCAGTCAATATATTCAAAAGGCATCAGCTCAAGGCTCTGATGATGCAACTGTGAAAATTGCGACCATTTTATTTGCTCAAAAAAAACCACAGTCACATCAAATTGCCCTTCAAAAATTAGCGCCTTTAATTCGAAAAGGTAACTACCCTGCTATTCAGGTCAAAGCACTCTATGACATTAGCCAAGGCGTTGAAAATAAAAATCCTTTAATGAAACGCCAAGGTATCGAAGCTTTACAGTCAATTGCTCAAAAAGGCTATGCACCTGCTTCTATGGCTTTAGCAACCATGATGGCGAATGGCAATATCATTCCGCAAAATCTACCGCAAGCTAAAAAGATCTTTACTGAACTCGCCAATCAAAATGTACCTAACGCTAAAGAGTCTTTAGCCTCGGTTGATAAGATTATTGCAGAAAAGAGCAAACAGGCTGCAAATGCTCCCGCACAGCCAGCACCGAAAAAATAATCAATGATTAGCCCCTTATGGGGGCTTTTCTTTTACCACCACAAAGCAATCAGCCAGCTCACCCCAATAAAACCAACAATTGTACTAATCATAAGCGGGGTTAAGGCTTTTTCATTTAAGCCATAAGCCTGTCCAAAAATTCCGAAAGCAATCGGCATTGGTAAAGCAGCGATTAATGTTCCTGCGTAAAGCATTTCACGGCTTACATTTGGAGTTATTAAAAAAAGTGCAAAAATAACAGATGGCATTAGCACAACTTTAAAGGTCGCCAACAAAATACTTTCTATATTTACCGTTGTTATTCCAATACCTACTAAACTTCCGCCAATTGCAAACAAAGCCAAAGGCGAAGCTGTACGTCCAAGTAACTCTAAAGACTGATCAAGCGTCGCAGGAAGATTAACATCTAAAAGAATGCATCCCATCCCAACCAAAATAGCGATAATGACAGGATTCTTGAGTAAGTTTAAAAATGTTTGTTTTAAAAGCGGTAAAAGATTTTGCTGTTGATGTAAACCAGCTTCGGCCAAAATGAGCATCAATGCCACAATCAATAAATTTTCAATAATGAGTGTTAAAGAAATATAGATCGCAGCGTGATTACCTATCAACATGGTCAGAATAGCTGTTCCCATAAATCCAGTATTGGACATAGATGCCCCCATCGATATGACGGCGCTATGGGTTAAACTATTTTTAAAATATTTTCGATAGAGAATGAAAGCCAAGAAAAATAAAATTAAAGACCCGCCACCATAAGCAAGAAAATAAGCTGGGTGCCAAATATCTTGTAAGTTTTTATTTGACAATGAGTGAATTAAAAAAGCTGGTAAGGAAATTTTAATTACGAATGCGCTAAGCCCCCTGATTTGTTCAGGTGTTACCAATTTGATGAGAACACAAACATAGCCCATCAATAGCAGTATCAAGATAGGTAAAATAACCTGAAAAACCACTGACCGTCCTCACTTAGCGAAAGAAAAATGGGCAAAGATGACGTTGCCCAATACAATTAAAAAGAGTTAAAAAGCTGTTTTAATCCATGAGGTTGGCAACGTAAATACTGAGGTGCAATTTTAACTTCTGCCCCTAAAGCTGCTGCTGCATGCCAAGGCCATCTTGGGTCATATAGCATTGCACGAGCAAGACCAATAGCATCAGCTTGCTGGTTTTCCAAAATTTGTTCAGCATGTTCTGGCTCAGTAATTAACCCTACAGCAATAACGGGAATAGACACATGCTTTTTGACTTGTTCTGCAAATGGAACTTGGTAACCAGCCCCAATCGTAATAGATTGATGCTCATGCAAACCACCACTAGACACATGCACATAGGCTGCGCCCAACTGCTCTAAAGCTTTTGATAAACCCACTGTAGACTCAATATCCCAATGCTCAATACTTTCTAACCAATCGGTCGCAGACAGCCTAACACCTACAGGATAACCTTCTGGTACAGCGAGTTTAATTGCCTGAAGAACTTCAAGAGTCATACGCATACGGTTTTCTAAAGAACCACCATATTCATCAGTACGCTGATTGGCAATTGGCGATAAGAATTGATGTAGTAAATAACCATGCGCAGCATGAATTTCAATTAACTCAAATCCAGCTTCTACAGCACGTTTTGCCGCTGCTGCAAAGTCTTGTTGAACTTGTTTAATCTCAGCAATAGTCAAAGCATGAGGCGCTGCATCATGAACTGAAAAGGTACTTTCACTTGGAGCAACTGTTTGCCAACCATGAGGCTGATCTTTTGCAATCTGACCTTTACCTAACCACGGCTTTTCAGTAGATGCTTTACGCCCTGCATGTGCTAACTGAATTCCAAATGGCATCGGTGAAAGTGTATGAACCTTAGCTAACAACGTTTTAATTTTGTCACGTTGCTGATCATTCCAAAGTCCAAGGTCAGCATAGCTAATCCGACCTTCAGGTTGTACAGCAGTCGCTTCTACAATACAAAGGCCCGCACCAGACAATGCATAATTTGCCCATTGCTGTTCATGCCAATAGGTAATTTCACCATCATCTGTTGCCGAATATTGGCACATCGGAGCAATTACAATTCTATTGACCAGTTGTAGTGAATCAAAGTTAACCGTTTCAAATAATTTTGACATTTTTTATTCCTAGAATTGCTTAATTACACGTAAACCTGCACTCCAGTTACGTCCATCCGCTGGTTCAAAGTAGCGTCCATTAGCATCATTTACGATCACTGAACCTGCATAGTTTTTATCAAATAGGTTATCTACACGGGCAAAGCTATTCACTTTCCAGTCACCCATTACCCATGCATAACCCACATTAGCTGAGGTTACACTGTAGCTTGGCGCTGCGTCACTGTTGGTATCATTCACGTATACTTTATCCATATACTGTACATCTACACCACCATATAAACCGTGCGATGGCTGCCAAGCCAAAGAGGCATAAGCTTGGTTTTTAGCAATTCCAGGGATAGCATTGCCCGCTGGAATTTGAGCAATACTTCCTAAAGCTGGAATATCAGCATCAAAAGTTGCATCTAAATATGTGTAACTAGCAGTTGCTGTTAAATCTCGCCACAACTTTTTATTCCATGCAAACTCTACGCCCTCACGTAAAGTTTTATCTGCATTACGGAACGTTGATCGGCCATTTGAGTTTCCTGCTGAAACGATGTCATCTTTGGTTTTAGTCTGAAACAGTGCCAAAGTGAAATCACCTAAACGATTTTGTGATTTTAAGCCTGTTTCATAGGTATCGCTTGTGGATGCGATCAAATCAAAATTAAAACCACTCTCTCCATCTGGGCGATATGCCATTTCAGTAAAAGTTGGCGTTTCAAATCCTTTGGCATAACTCACATAGGCCATGAGTTCAGGTAAAATTTGCCAGCTTAAAGCAGCCGAAGGCAAAACTTTACTGTAATCAGTCTTACCACTATCGTCGCCATTACTTAAATAGTTATCTTTAGATTTGTAATGGACATTGCTATAGCGTACGCCTGTATCTAAACGCCACGTTGGTAAGAACTGCCATGACGCTTGTAAATAGGGGTCAATATTCCACAACGTATTATCTTCATCACGGCGCAAATTACCTTTGACACCATAAGAAGGTTGACCATTTACCAAATTAAAGTTTTCAAAACCTTTACGATCTTCATCCATTGCATCGAGTGCGACACCGACACTTAGCGTGGTATTAGGAAGTAACTCTTTGCCCGTCCAACGGAAGTCAGCACCATAATAATTACGTTCAAAATCAATCACCCCGCCTGCATGATTGATGCTGGCATCTTGTGTTGATTTAGGAATAGATTGATATTGAGTAACTTGACGATTACCTAAATATGCCATGGCATAGAGTTCATTTTTATCATTAATCGGTTTAGACCATGTCACACCCGTTTGAGTTTGTTCAATGTCTTTACGGACATTAAATTGCTTTAAAAATGGAACTTGTTGCTTTGGATTAGCATTCCACTGGTCATGCGTTAAACCCTGCGGATCGTCTGCATGAATTTTTACATAGTTGGTTACCCAATTGATTTTGCTACCATCATCAAGATTCCAACTGAGCTTTGCATTATTTAGTACTTTTTCTGCACCGCTATGTTCTCGGTAACCATCAGTATCGAAATACGATGAACTAATAACATAACTTGGTTCATTAGCATCCTTTGCCCCACCTTGTAGCACGAGTCCAGCTCGGCTTTTATCATGACTTCCACCCGAATAACTCAGCTCAATTGAATCTTTCCCTTGCCCTTCTTTAGTAGACGTTAAAATCGTTCCGCCAGATGAGTTTCCATAAAGTGAAGAAAAAGGTCCTGTTAGAACTTCGACATGGTCCAGACTACTTAAATCAATATTAGAGGTTTGGCCTTGTCCATCCGGCATTGTTGCAGGAATACCGTCTACATAAAGGCGAATACCACGGACACCAAAAGTAGAACGTGCACCAAAACCACGCATAGAGAGCTGTAAATCTTGTGCATAATTTTCACGATTACGAATCTGTAAACTCGGTACACCCTTCACAACTTCAGTTAAATTTACTTGTGAAGAAGTATCAACTTGAGGTGCATCTATTCGAAAAACCGAAGCCGGTGTCTGCAAATAGGTTGTATCGGTACGGGTTGCTTCCACATGTAATGTTGGCAATACAGTTACATCTTGTGTTAAATCTTCTGCCCAAACAAGTGGGCTAGAAATACAGCCCATACTCATCAAAATACAGTAATGAAGTCGGTCTAAGCGTAATAAGGACATGCTTATTTCCTTTATTTATATTGTAGTTATCATAACAAAAAGCTGTGTCTTGTCTGGATATTGAATTCGATCTGCATTGTTGTAAATCTGGAACACTCTTCATCGATATCTAAAAACTGATTTCCAGATTAAAATTATCGACTCAAAGATGGATGATCTTTCCAACAATATCGTTCAGGCCAATGTTTTGCTTCTTCGGCATAATCAATTCCAATACGTGGCGTTAGCACTACTTCTGGTTGTGTTGATGCCGCCTCAATCCATAATCCAGATTCCTCTCCCAAGATTTGTCCTTTTAAAGATCGATCAATACCTAAATAGCGTGTCAATTTGCCGGGCCCAGCTAAAAGCTTATGGTCTTTTTTGGTTGAAGCATTATTTAAAAACGCAGAACGAATCATCACTCCTTCAGGTACACCCTCTGTTTGAGTAATAATATTAAGCATTTCATACATGCCATAAATTAAGTAGACGTAAATCGTACCACCATGGCCATACATTACCTCTGTTCGAGCTGTACGTTTATCATTGTAACTATGGCAGGCTTTATCACGAACACCCAAATAAGCTTCAGTTTCACTAATTGTACAGCGGATCACTTGGCCGTCAGGTTGTCGCTTACACAATACGCAGCCGATTAAATCATAAGCCACTTCTGAGGTTTCTCGTTGAAACCAGCTTAATGGTAAAATATCTGACATAGTATTCTCTGAAATATTACATACCACACGTTATACTTGATTAATCCAGTATATCTGTTAATTCTGCGAGTTGGCATGCCTGAGTTACCCGAAGTCGAAACCACCAAAACCAGTTTATTTCCCTTATTGAATCAAAAAGTTCTTAGTGTTGAAGTACGTAATCCTAGCTTACGCTGGCCTATACCAGATGATGTTCAGAAACTTGTCGGACAACGTCTCATCGGGTTAAATCGACGTTCAAAATATATTTTGGCAGAGTTTGAACAAGATCAAATGCTTTGGCATTTAGGTATGTCAGGAAGCTTTCGTCTGACCGAGCCAAATGATGAACTGAGAAAGCATGATCATCTGATTATTCAATTTGAAGATCAGCAATTACGTTACCATGACCCTCGCCGTTTTGGTTGTATTCTTTGGCTTAACCACGAGACTCAAGGCAAACTCATAGATACTTTAGGGCCTGAGCCTCTAAGTACCGACTTTCATGCGGAATATTTAGCTTCAAAACTCAAGAATAAGTCTGTCGGCATAAAAATTGCACTCATGGATAATCATGTAGTTGTTGGTGTAGGCAATATCTATGCAACTGAAAGCTTATTTAATGTTGGTATTCACCCAGCACAGCCCGCTGGTGACTTAAGCATGCAACAAATTGAGAAACTTGTTGTCGAGATTAAGCGCATTTTAAAGTCGGCCATTGATCTAGGTGGCTCTACATTACGAGACTACAGCAATGCCATGGGTGAAAATGGTTATTTCCAACAAACATTACTCGCTTATGGCCGTGCTGGAGAAATGTGTGTTAACTGTGAAACCACATTAGAAAACTTAAAACTTGGTCAGCGTGCCAGCGTATTTTGCCCACAGTGCCAACCGCTTAAAAAGCTGAGAAAGCCTTAATTTTTTGGAGGAAGACAACATGCAAACAGCAATTGTCCGACATATTTTAGTCAAAGATAAAGACTTAGCTGAGCAGCTAAAAAAGAAGCTACAAAGTGGCGCTGACTTTGCCAAACTTGCCAAGCAATACTCTACCTGTAATTCAGCAAAACGTGGCGGTGAACTTGGTGAAGTCAAAAAAGGTCAATTAGTACCCGTCATTGACAAAGTTGTTTTTACGGCTGCTGAACGCGTGTTGCAAGGCCCTATTAAAAGCCAGTTTGGCTATCATCTTTTAGAAGTTAAATTTAGAATGGGCAGCTTACGTTGATTCCATAATTTTAACTATCGTTTTTCAGAAGCCTGTGCATTCAGCTGATATGTCCAGGCTTTAACATATTCACCTGATTCTAATTTTATATTTGCAATGACACGCTGGTATTGAAAACCTTCAAAGTCATCAAGCATCTGCCAATTTTCAGCCAATTTTTCAGAGCTAAATAAATAGCCTTGTACCCAATCTGCTTGCGAATCTAACTCAAGCGCTTTTAAACCTTTGTCTGGCCCCCAATCTAAAATATGAATCACTCCTCGTACACTAGCTTTCGTCCAGTTACCACCAATCTGCTCTAAAATATGAGCATTGGCTTTATTCGGGCATAAAGTGCCATACACAAAAAGCTGATTCATTAATTTATATACCTTTTACAATATGCTGAATTGAAATTCTCTCTACTGGCAATGTTACCAATAGTTTTAGTACAACATAAAATACTAAGTAATAAAAAACGGTACTCAAGGCACCGTTTTTTATTTCAAATCTTATTAAACTTGCTTTTTTAACTCATCACGAATTTCACGCAACAATTGAATGTCTTCTGGAGTTGCAGCTGGAGCCTCTGGCTCTTCTTTATTACGGCGAAGTTTATTTAATAATTTCACCATTAAGAACACAACCCACGCCAAAATAATAAAGTTAATTAAAATGGTGAGGAAATTACCATAAGTTAAAACATTAATACCTGCTTTTTGCAAAGCATCTAAAGATTGTAAGTTATTAGGGTTTGCACCTAATACAATGAATTTTTGTGAAAAATCAACACCACCGCCAGTAATTACAGTGATAAGTGGCATGATAATATCTTTTACTAAAGAGTCCACGATTTTGCCAAAAGCACCACCAATAATCACACCAATGGCTAAATCCATCATATTGCCTTTAACGGCAAATTCTTTAAATTCTTGAATAATACTCATCTAAACATCTCCAGATGTCGGGGGCAGAAACACGTCATATTTTTCTTTTTCATTGGCATCTTATCGAATTAGATAGTTCTCGCCATGATATTGATAATTTAATATTTTTATCAAAAAAAGAAAGCTATTTCACACTTTAACAACATATTCGTTTACAAGAAAAATATGATTTTAAGCTTACTTTAATTTCAAATATAACGATTAAAAAAACCGCTAAATTAATTTAGCGGTTTCTTCTTTTTCAATTAAGAAAAATTATTTATCACGGTTACGTTTACGTTCATTTTCAGTTAAATAACGCTTACGGATACGGATTGATTTAGGTGTTACTTCAACTAATTCGTCGTCTTCAATGAATTCAAGCGCTTGTTCAAGCGTATATTCAATTGCAGGTACTAAAGTTAAAGCATCATCTGTACCAGATGCACGAACGTTAGTTAATTGTTTCGCTTTAGTCGGGTTTACAACCATATCGTCTGAACGAGAGTTAATACCCACGATCATACCTTCGTAAACTTCTAACTGTGGTTTAGCGAATAAACGACCACGGTCTTGTAAACTGAACAATGCATAGCCCAAGCAAGTACCTTGAACCATAGAGATCAATACACCGTTTTGACGTTTCGCAACAGTACCTTGTTTAACAGGACCATAATGCGAGAAGCTTGAAGTCATGATCCCTGTACCAGAAGTCATGGTCAAGAATTCAGAACGGAAACCGATCAAACCACGTGAAGGTACAGTTGCTTCAATACGGATACGGCCTTTACCGTCAACTTCCATATTGGTCATCTCGCCTTTACGGTGACCCATTTGTTCCATTACAGCACCTTGATGCTGTTCTTCAACGTCAAAAGTTACGTTTTCGTAAGGCTCTTGTCTTTCACCATCAATTTCTTTGATGATTACTTGTGGACGAGATACGCCCATTTCGAAACCTTCACGACGCATGTTTTCAATTAAAACTGAAAGATGAAGTTCACCACGGCCAGATACTTTGAAACGGTCTGGACTGTCAGTGTCTTCAACACGTAAAGCTACGTTATGAATTAATTCGCGATCAAGACGTTCACGGATATTACGTGAAGTTACGAACTTACCTTCTTTACCAGCAAACGGAGAGTTGTTTACTTGGAAAGTCATAGATACTGTAGGTTCATCTACAGATAAAGCTGGTAATGCTTCAACATTTTTCGGATCACAAATCGTGTCAGAAATGTTAAGTGCGTCGATACCAGTAATACATACGATATCACCAGCAGATGCTGATTCAACATCAATACGCTCTAAACCATGGTAACCCATGATTTTTAAGATACGACCGTTACGTGTATTGCCTTCTTTGTCAATTACAGTAACAGGAGTATTTAATTTTACGGAACCACGTTGAATACGACCAACACCGATAACACCTACGAAGCTGTTATAGTCAAGTGATGAAATCTGCATTTGGAATGGACCATCAACATCAACTGCTGGTGGTTCAACGATGTCTACAATCGTTTCGAACAACGGAGTCATGTCTTCTGCAAGTTCTTCTGGAGCAGGACCCGCTACACCACGTAAACCTGATGCATAAACGATTGGGAAATCTAATTGCTCATCAGTTGCGCCAAGGTTATCAAATAAATCAAATACTTGATCAATAACCCAATCTGGACGCGCACTTGGTTTGTCAACTTTGTTGATAATAACAATTGGTTTTAAACCACGAGCAAAGGCTTTTTGTGTCACAAAGCGAGTTTGTGGCATTGGGCCTTCTTGAGAGTCAACTAAAAGTAATACGCAGTCAACCATCGACATAACACGTTCTACTTCACCACCGAAGTCGGCGTGTCCCGGGGTATCCACGATGTTGATACGGTAAGTTGTATCAGTACGTTTATCTAACCAAGTAATAGAAGTGTTCTTTGCAAGAATGGTAATACCACGTTCACTTTCAAGCGCATTTGAGTCCATGACACGCTCAATCTCGCCTGCTCGTTCACCGAGAGCACCAGATTGCTGAAGTAGTTTATCGACAAGTGTGGTTTTCCCGTGGTCGACGTGCGCAATAATTGCGATATTACGGAGATTTTTGATATCTGACATGAAAATTCGAAACGCCTGAAATTTGAGGGCAAATTATACAGAAAAACACTACTCTTGAGTAGTGACAGTTTATTGACATTGACAAAAAAATTTTCCAATAGCCTGTATTTCGTTTTGTAAAGATAGGTATCTCGATTAGAATAGCGCCAATTTGCAAAATTGCGGCGGACCTACACCCATGTCCAATCAACACTCTCAAGACCATCTTGACCTTGTTTATGGCTTAGATGATCGACCAAAACCTTTGATCGCTTTTTTAGCAGCTTTCCAGCATTTGCTTGCGATTATTGTACCAATTGTTACACCAGGGCTTTTAATTTGTTTAGCTTTAGGCGTATCACGCACAGAAACCAACATGATTTTATCGATGTCTTTGGTGATTTCGGGTATTGCTACATTTCTTCAATGTAAAAAAGTTGGCCCTTTTGGTGCTGGCCTTCTGATTGTACAAGGTACAAGCTTTAACTTTATTGGTCCAATTATTGGTATTGGTAGTGCAATGGTTGCCGCAGGAACGCCTGTAAACCAAGTTATGGCCGCAATTTTTGGTGTAGTAATTGCTGGCTCCTTTATTGAAATGGGTGTTTCGCAAATTCTTCCATGGGTAAAAAGACTAATTACTCCTTTGGTAACTGGAATTGTTGTTTTATTAATTGGCTTAACGCTTATTAAGGAAGGCTTGATTAGTATGGGTGGTGGCTACCAAGCCATGCAAGACCATACTTTTGCAAGTGCAGACAACCTTATTATGTCATGTACCGTACTTGCTATTATTATTGTGCTAAACCGTATCCGAGTGGTGTGGATTAAAAGCTCAGCAATTTTAATTGCTTTAGTGATTGGTTACATTCTTGCAGGATTTATGGGTTACCTAGATTTCTCAGGTATTAAAGATGCGCCTCTTGTACAGATTCCAACGCCGATGCATTTTGGTTTAAGCTTTTCTTGGGGCTTATTCATTCCAATGGCTTTTATTTATTTAGTCACATCTTTAGAAGCGATTGGTGATGTTACTGCGACCAGTAAACTTTCAAACCAACCCGTTAATGGCCCTGAATGGATGAAGCGTATTAAAGGTGGCGTTTTAGTGAATGGCGCGAACTCTTTACTCGCAGGCTTATTTAACACTTTCCCTAGTTCTGTTTTTGCTCAAAATAATGGTGTAATTCAACTCACTGGTGTAGCTAGTCGTTATGTGGGTATCTGGATTGCTGCTTTACTTATTTTATTAGGTTTATTTCCAGCAGTAGCCGGTGTAATACAAGCAGTTCCTCAAGCGGTTTTAGGTGGTGCAGTGATGGTCATGTTCGGTGCCGTGGCGGCATCAGGGATTAACATCCTCTCATCGATTCATTTAGATCGCCGAGCACTTTTAATTATCGCAATTTCACTTGCATTAGGTTTAGGTGTTGCTCAAGTTCCTCAAATTTTGGAACACCTACCAGAATTATTTAAAAATATTTTCAGCTCTGGCGTAGCGACAGGTGGTATAGCAGCATTAATTTTAAATGTTGTACTTCCTGAAACACACAAATAACTATTTTTTAATTTTGATTACTGCCCAGTTTCCACTGGGCATTCTTCTTCATGAGAGATGTACATGGATCCTAGAAGTGAAGTGGTATTAAGACAACAAGACTATTTAAAAGGTAGAATCTTGTTAATTAATGCACCGAATGATGCCTTAGTCAGTCAATTACCTACTGAGGTTGATGCGTCAGTCTGGACATGGAACTATGCCGACTACCAGAGCTTTATAAATAGTGGAACAAATGCGCATTTCTCAGTTGAGTTTCCATTGCAAGAATTCGATCAAGCGATCATTTTTGTTCCGAAATCTAAAGAACTGTTAAATTACATACTGCATGTCGTAATGAGCAATCTTAAAACTGCTCAGTCTGTTTTTTTAGTAGGTGAGAAAAAAGGTGGTGTTGAACGCGCTGCCAAACAATTACAAAGCTTCGGCAAAGTACTTAAACTTGATAGTGCACGTCACTGTCAGCTATGGCACTTAAAAATTGAAAAAACAGAACAGCTTAAACCTCTCGAAAGTTGGCTTAAAACTTACAATGTTCATGTTAATGAACAAGAGCTTACGATTTGTGCCCTTCCCGGTGTATTTAGCCAAAATCATCTAGATGTCGGAACAGCTGTTTTACTCCCTTATCTTAATCAGGTGAAATCAGGTAGAATTGCCGACTTCGGGTGTGGTGCTGGAATTATCAGTTGCTATTTGGCAAAAATAAATTCAAGTAATATTATTCATGCCCTAGATATTGATGCTTTCGCTTTACGGTCAACGGAAATGACTTTTAGTCGAAATGGAATAGGGTCAGACCAGTTGAGATTGCAGCCTGTCACAGGTATTGCAGACGCTCCAACAGAACTCGATGCCATTGTCAGTAATCCCCCTTTCCATCAAGGTATTCATACCAACTATGATGCAAGTGAAGGACTCTGCCAAAACGCTAAAAAACATTTAAAGGCATCAGGTGAGCTATGGATTGTAGCAAACCGTTTTTTAAACTATCCGATCTTAATTGAGAAGCACTTTGGTCAGTGCCAGATTAAAACTGATCTTCAAGGCTTTAAGGTGTTATATGCCTGTGCATAACAAACTATGTAAGGAATCTCCATGAGCGAAACACATGCTCCTGAAAAACTCCAGCGTAAGCTTGGGGCTCGTCATCTGAATATGATCGCCATTGGTGGTTCCATTGGTACAGGCCTCTTCCTTGCTTCTGGATCAACAATTGCAAATGCTGGTCCTGGTGGAGCGCTACTCGCCTACTCTCTGATTGGTATTATGATTTACTTCTTAATGACCAGCTTAGGCGAGCTTGCAACTCATACACCAACATCTGGCGCCTTTTTTACTTATGGCAGTCGTTATGTCGAAGAAGGCTTTGGTTTCGCTCTAGGCTGGAACTATTGGTATAACTGGGCAATTACAGTTGCATTCGAACTTGTTGCAGTCCAGTTTATTATGAAGTTCTGGTTCCCTGATATTCCGGGGTTCTATTGGAGTGCCCTATTCCTTGCCGTTATTTTTATGATTAACGCAATGACAGTAAAGGGATTTGGCGAAAGCGAATTCTGGTTCTCAATGGTAAAAGTGATTGCGATTGTTGCATTCATTATTATTGGCTTAGCCATGATCATCAAGATTATGCTAACTCCTGGTGTTGCAACATTCGGGAACTGGACTTACAAAGAGGCACCTTTTGTAGGCGGTTTACAAGCCATGATTGGTGTAGCAATGATTGCCGGATTCTCTTTCCAAGGAACTGAAATGGTTGGGGTTGCTGCTGGCGAATCAAAAGATCCAAAGAAGACAATTCCACTTGCAATCAAACAGATTTTCTGGCGAATCTTATTATTCTATATCCTATGTATTTTCATTATCGGCACTCTGATTGCCTATGATGATCCAAATTTATTGCAAGCAGCTGCCACTGAAGATATCGCACTTTCTCCGTTTACATTGCTTTATGAAAGAGTAGGCTTTGCTTTCGCTGCGGGGTTAATGAATGCTGTCATTCTTACCGCTATTTTATCAGCAGGTAATTCAGGCATGTATTCTTCAACTCGCATGTTGTTTAAAATGGCTCAAGAAGGCCGTGCACCAAAGTGGTTTGCAAAACTCGATGGTCGTGGCGTTCCGATGAATGCACTCTATGCCACCACATTTATTGCCGCTTTTTGCTTCTTGACGACTTTTATTGGAGAAAAGCAAGTATTTAACTGGCTACTCAATATGTCTGGTATGTGTGGTTTCATTGTTTGGTTAGGAATTGCGATTTCACACTATCGTTTCCGTAAAGGATATATTGCTCAAGGCTATAAATTAGAAGATTTAGCATATCGTGCCAAGTTTTTCCCATTTGCACCTTGGTTTGCATTTATTCTCTGTTCAATCATCATCTTAGGGCAGAACTATCAAGCCATTTTAGGTGGAAAAATCGATTGGTTAGGCTTACTTTCAACTTATATTAGCTTGCCATTGTTCTTGATCATTTGGTTAGGTTATAAGTGGAAAAATAAAACCAAATTGATCTCTTACGATCAAATGAACGTCAAACCTGAGCAAGATTAAAACTCGTCATTAAAGTAAATCGAAGATCAAAAGCTTGATCTTCGATTTAAAAAGCGTAAAATGCCGTTCAGATTTTCAACGGCACTTTTAAATAAGGAGGACATCATGCCATTAGTACAAGGTAAAACAGATTAAATAATTTGGCACGATGTCAGCTCACGGACAAGTGTACAAATTCACACCACTTGTCCGAATGCTTAAATTTAAAACCTAGCATTCGCTAGGTTTTTTTATGCCTACTCGGACAAAAATAAGAGAAAAATTATGGGCATACAAAAAATATTAAACGAAGAGGCACTCTATGGTGTTCCGGTTAAAATTTTCACTCCAGATATAGATAGTGAAAGTATAGAACAACTCAAAAAAATGGCTCAGCTGCAATTCATCTATTCTCACATTGCAGTTATGCCTGATGTGCATGTGGGTAAAGGCGCTACTGTAGGTAGTGTTATTCCAACCAAACACGCCATTATTCCTGCTGCTGTAGGAGTTGACATTGGATGTGGGATGAATGCAATTCGCTTGAGTTTAAAGGCTTCGCATTTACCTGATAACTTAAGTCGTTTGCGTGATGCAATTGAACGTAAAGTCCCTGTTGGCTTTGCTTTGCATAAACAAGTCAAAGCGAAAGCTTCTAGCATTATTCCACTTGAAAAACGCTTAGAACCAATTATCAAAAAGCATCCTGGTCTTGTCCGAATGCTTCGACAATTTGATACAACATGGCAAAAGCAACTTGGGACTTTGGGTGGTGGTAATCACTTTATAGAGTTATGTATTGATGAGAATCAAGACGTATGGGTAATGCTACATTCAGGTAGCAGAGGGCTTGGTAATGTTATTGGTACTTACTTTATTGAGTTAGCCAAAAAAGAAGCTCAGCATCGCTTTGGCCATGTACCTGATAAAGACTTAAGTTATTTTGCTGAAGGCTCAAAAAGTTTTGATGATTATGTAGAAGCTGTAGAGTGGGCACAAGAATATGCTTTTGAAAACCGTAAAGAGATGATGCGATTAATTTTAGAAGCGATCCGCCCTCTTCTCCCTTCTTTTCAAATGACAAAAGAAGCGATTAATTGTCATCATAATTATGTAAGCCGTGAAACACATTTTGGCGAAAACTTATTGATTACCCGAAAAGGTGCAATTAGAGCGGGCTTAGATGAGCTAGGTATTATTCCTGGTTCAATGGGAGCACGATCTTATATTGTTAAAGGCAAAGCAAATCCTGAATCATTTTGTTCTTGTTCCCATGGAGCTGGTCGCAAGATGAGCAGAAGTAAAGCAAAAGTTCTTTTTAATCAGCAAGATCTTATTGAACAAACCCAAGGTATTGAGTGCCGTAAAGACAGCGGAGTAGTAGATGAAATCCCAAGTGCTTATAAAGATATTGATGAAGTTATAGCAAATCAGACTGACCTCATTGAAGTTATTCACACTCTTAAACAAGTTTTATGTATTAAAGGTTAAAGCATGAAAATTAAAGAAATGCCAAAGATCAAAGTTCGTAATCAAGTGGCTCTTTCCCCTTTACTTCACAAAGGTGGAATGCATGAAACGGAGAAACCTCGTGCACAGCATCGTAGAGATAGACAAGATACTAAACAGCAATTGAAAAAAGGTGTGTGGTAAATATTTTAAGTAATGATTGAAAAAATTAAGAATAAGGAGATTTACAAATGACTAATTATTTTAAAAATTGCAATAAAAAAAGCGACTCTAACGAGTCGCTTTTTTACTGTTCAAAAACTCAAATTATTGAGCTTGTTGACCAGGTTGAACAACTACAGTACGGCTACCAGTGATTGTCGCGAATACACGACGGTTCATAGCACGACCTTCTTTAGTTTTGTTGTCAGCAATCGGTTGATCCCAAGCGAAGCCTTGAGTAGACAAACGAGATGCATCAACGTTGTATTCGTTTACAAGAGCTGATTTAACAGAGTTAGCACGAGCTAAAGATAAACGTTCGTTCAACTTACGTGGACCAGTGTTATCTGTGTGACCTTCGATACGTGCAGTAGCGTTAGGGTATTCAGTTAACTTCTCAGCAACTTTAGCGATTTCTGGCTTGTATTGGTCTTTGATGTTTGATTTGTTAGTATCAAAGAACACACGAAGTTCCATGTTAAGATCTTCAGTTAACTCTTGTGGTTGTGGAGCAACTGGAGTTGGTTCAACTGGAGCAACTTCTACTACAGGAGCAGCAGGCTTCAAGTGACCACCAAGAACTACGTTTAAACCAGCAAGAGCTGTATAACGCCAGTATTTCTCATCAAAATCATAAGTACCACGAGCTTCTGTACGAAGTGATAATGCATCATTCAAACGATAGAAAGCACCTACACCGGCATTACCGATAGTATCTTTCTTGTCTTCATAGATACCATCAAACTCAGTTTTAGTTTGACCTGCACCTAATAATACATACGGCTTGAATTTGCTGTCGTAGTTCTTAGTGATTAAATCTGAGGTAGCGTAGAAGTTACCAGCAATAGTTTTTTGCTTATATTCAGAACCAGCTACGCCAGTACCTTCAAGATCACCTTTAACTTGGTTATATTCAGCTTCGAAACCTAACCAAGGAGTTAATTCAACACCTAGTGCAGCACCAACGAATAAATCATCTTGTAATTCAGCATGACTTGTTAATTTATCGTTGTTGTGGTCACTATCCTGCCAAGTATAACCTACTAGTAAAGGAGTAACAGTTACGCCCGCATTAGCAGCAGCTAATGGAGCAGCGACAAGCATAGCAAGTGCAATACGACTCAATTTCATGGATATCCTCCAGAGATAACAATTGTTGTTCAAGCTCAGCCTAAATTTATTGGCCCCTGAGATATTTTTACCCCAGTATTATTTTTAAGCTATTCACATTTGAATCATACAAACACTTGATAGACTTTCCAAGTGCTTGATAATTTTAATCAAGTAAATTATTGACAAAATTACTTACAATTTCCGTTGTAATTCGGTAATTTTTCACTCAACTAGCAAATATGAACAACTTCTTTCTTTCGCTTACGGTGATTTTACCAGTATTCTAGCATCCTGATAACCTTTATTTAATTTTGTGTTTCCTCACTATAAAAATCATTATAAATCATTGATAGAAAGCATAAAATCAAAATATTTCTTCATATATTAAGGAATTTTAATGTTTAAATCTCCCGGTTTCACGTTGGTGGAATTCATAATAACGCTCGCAATTTTTATGATTATGGTCACTATAGCGCTACCTTTATACCATCAATTTATGGCTTCTGTAGAATTAAAAAATTCGTCTCGACTACTCACAATTCATATACAAAAAGCCAAATACGACGCAATTCTACGACATAAAAATGTCGTACTTTGCCCAAGTGTTGATTTGTCTATTTGTAATAGTAACTGGGATACAAGCCTTATAAGTTTTGTAGACATAAATCAGAATCTACAAAGAGAAAATAATGAGGAAATATTATCCAATGTTGAACTTGACCATCACTATGGTTCTTTAAAATTTCAAAAGTTTGGAAAAAATCTAAATAGTATTGTATTTCAGGGCGACACAGGCCTCCCACGTGAATCTAACGGTACTTTTACTTATTGTTCTTATAATCAGCTTAAAAACTTTAAATTAGTCCTCAGCAAAATGGGACACACGCGTTTAGAAGACATTAAAAATTGTTAGAACTCTACAGTCTAATGCAGAAGATATCTCTCTTTAATTTTTGCAATATACTGCCTAGGTTTTAAACATTTCTTATTTTGAGATTAAGAACAATCGGAGATTACAACAATGACTGACATCGTAATTGTGAATGGTGCTCGTACTGCCATGGGTGGTTTTCAAGGATCACTATCAGGACTTACAGCGCCTGAATTAGGTGCTGTAACGATTAAAGAAGCTATCGCACGAGCAGGTTTACAGCCTACTGATGTCGAAGAAGTTATTATGGGCTGTGTTCTTCCTGCTGGTTTAAAACAAGGCCCTGCTCGTCAAGCAATGCGTAAAGCTGGTTTACCGGACTCTACAGGTGCCGTAACGATTAACAAGCTGTGTGGCTCTGGCATGAAAGCTGTTATGCAAGCCGCTGATATGATTAAAGCAGGTAGTGCTGAAGTTGTTGTTGCTGGCGGTATGGAGTCTATGACAAATGCACCTTATGTTTTACCAAAAGCACGAGCTGGCTACCGTATGGGCCATGGTGAAATTAAAGATCATATGTTCTTTGACGGGCTTGAAGATGCTGAAACGGGGCGTTTAATGGGTTCGTTTGCTCAAGATATGGCCAATACTCGTGGCTATACACGTGAACAAATGGATGACTTTGCGATTCGCTCTTTGAAACGTGCTCAAACAGCAATTACTGAAGGCTATTTTAAAGATGAAATCGTTCCAGTTACCGTACCTAGTCGTAAAGGTGACGTCGTTGTTGATCAGGATGAACAACCTTTAAATGCTAAAATTGATAAAATTCCTTCACTCAAACCAGCTTTTGCAAAAGACGGTACAATTACCGCGGCGAATGCAAGTTCTATTTCGGATGGTGCGTCTGCATTAGTATTAACTTCATGTGAAGTTGCAGCACAGCGCGGTTTACAACCACTTGCGAAAATTATCGCGACAGCGTCAAACTCTCAGCATCCTTCAGAATTTACGATCGCTCCAGTTGGTGCTATTGAAAAAGTTCTTAAAAAAGCGGGATGGAATGCTCAAGACGTCGATCTTTGGGAAATTAACGAAGCTTTTGCTATGGTTACAATGTGTCCAATTGATGATTTCAAACTTGATGCTGAGAAAGTGAATATCAATGGTGGTGCTTGCGCCCTAGGTCATCCAGTAGGTTCTACGGGTTCTCGTATTATTCTTACTCTTATTCACGCACTCAAACGTACTGGCGGTAAAAAAGGTATTGCTGCACTCTGTATCGGTGGTGGTGAGGCAACAGCGGTTGCAATTGAACTCATTTAATCCAGATTCATTATTTTTAAATCCCACTTCGGTGGGATTTTTTATGAAAAAACTACAAAAAATGACCCACAAAATCACTTTTAAGTTTTAACTTATTCCTTTAAACGAAAACAATAATGGACAATAACAATGCAACTCAATCACTATCTCAATTTCCAAGGTCAGGCAGAGCAAGCTTTTAATTTTTATAAGTCAGTATTTGGCGGTGAATTCGGTATGTTAAGCCGATATGGTGATATGCCACCTACCGAGGGCGTGACTCTATCTGAAGCTGACAAAAATCTAGTTCTGCATGTGTCTCTACCAATTAATGAATACACTGTGCTTATGGCCTCAGATACAAATGATCAGTTCTGTGCCCCTAACAGCGTTTTTACCCAAGGAAATAATCACTACATTTCGATCAATCTCGAAAAAGATGAGCAAGAAAAAGCAAAACAACTTTTTGATGCTTTATCTATTAATGGTCAAATTGAAATGCCTTTAGAAAAAACGTTCTGGGGTGCATTGTACGGTGCTTTTACCGATCAGTTCGGTATAAAGTGGATGATTAACTGTCAGCTTGACACCTAATATTTTCAATATTTAGCCCTTATAGAGATACTTACTATTTCTATAAGGGCTTTAAACATCGATATTGGAATATTGCGCAATAATCATTAGACCTACAGTAATAAAACCAATTCCCACCCATCCTGCCATATCAATATTCTGACCAAGAAAAATCTTTGCCAAAAAAGCTGTTGCTAATACACCTATCCCAGACCAAAGCACATATAAGATTCCAGCTTGCATATATTTCAAAGCAATAGCAGCGCATGCAAAAGAAATAATATACAAAACCAGAGCAATGCCCTGCGCTGTTTTATTGACTAAGCCATTCCCCTTAGCAGAATAAAATGTTGAGAGTACATCTGTCGCAATAGCAAAAAGTAGCCACCAAGCACCAGGATTTATTTTTGAAATTAAACCAAACATTTTTGTTCTTCAGTTGAGTCATTTAAAAATTATTCATAAAAAAAGCTGAACCTGAGTTCAGCCTTTATATTTAAAAACTATTTAAGCACCAGTTTGATAACTTGCTTGCGGTACGGCTGTTGAAGCTTGATATGGGTTGGTAAAGTCTTGCAAACCAGCTGCCGCTTCTTGCACATCTTTACCTTCTTTAATCACAAAACTATCAAAACCTGAACGTTTTAAGTAGTTTAAGACATCCTTAAACACATCACCAGTTGCACGCAATTCACCTTGGAAACCTTGGCGACGCAATAGTGCAGCGAATGAATAACCACGACCATCACCAAAGCCTGCAAACTCAATGAAGATTGCATCAAGTTCACTTAATGGAAATGTGTGCTCTTCAGGTGAATCATTTACAGTTACATACAAAGCTTTTTTGCCTTGAACGTTAGCTAATTGATCCAATTGAGCTGTTGTGACCACAACATCACCTTGGGGAATAACACCATCTTCAGCAATGATTTGATAAGTATTATCTGCAATCGTGCCATCTTTATAAAGCACTGGTAGAGCTGTATTAAGCATATGCACGCTCCTTAAATGGTTGAATTCCTACACGGCGATATGTATCAACAAAACGCTCACCTTCAGTACGCAAATCAAGATAAGTATTTAATACTTCTTCAATGACATCAGGCACAGCATCTGCTGCAAATGATGGCCCTAAGATGTCACCGATTGATGCATCATGATCAGAATTACCACCTAATGTAATTTGGTAGAATTCAGCGCCTTTCTTATCTACACCTAAAATACCGATGTTACCTACGTGGTGATGACCACAAGCATTCATACAACCAGAAATATTTAGATCTAAATGACCAAGATCATAAACTTTGTCTAAGTCATCAAAACGACGTGTAATCGCTTCAGCAATTGGAATTGATTTTGCATTTGCAAGCGAACAGAAATCACCGCCCGGGCAACTAATGATATCGGTAATAAAACCAATATGTGCACGCGCCATATTTTGTTGTTCAAGCGCTTGCCATACATCAAACAAATCCTTTTGGGGTACATCTGCCAAAGCAATGTTTTGTTCATGAGTCGTGCGAAGTTCACCGAATGTATATTTATCAGCAAGGTCTGCAATAAAATTCATTTCTTCGGTGGTCATATCACCTGGTGCAATACCTGCACGTTTTAAAGAAATCGTAACAATACGATAGCCCTTCACTTTATGCGCATGTGTGTTGATATTAAACCACTGTTTGAATTTTGGATGCTCAGCAAATAAACCTGTGAAGTCTTCATCTGCTAAATCTTGATAGTCAAATGGTGTGAATTCTTCATCCAGTTTTTTCAAGATTTCTGGCTGAATCTTCAATGCTTCACGTATATGTTCGAATTCAGCTTCAACTTTTTGTGCAAACACTTCAGGAGTTAATGCCTTAACTAGAATTTTGATACGCGCTTTATATTTGTTATCACGACGACCATGCAAGTTATAAACACGTAAAACCGCTTCTAAGTAAGCAATTAAATCTTCACGTGGTAAAAACTCGCGGATAACGCTACCAATGATTGGGGTACGGCCTAAACCACCACCAGCCATAATTTTGTAGCCAATTTCACCCGCTTCATTACGCACGATATAAACACCAATATCGTGGAATGCAGTTGCCGCACGATCTTTTTCTTCAAGTGCAGAAACAGCAATTTTGAACTTACGTGGCAAGAATGCAAATTCTGGGTGGAATGTACTCCACTGACGAATCAACTCACATGTTGGACGTGGGTCTGCAATTTCACCAGCAACCACACCTGCATATTGGTCAGTTGTCGTGTTACGAATACAGTTACCACTGGTTTGAATGGCATGCATTTGTACAGTTGCAAGTTCAGCCAAAATGTCTGGCACATCTTCAAGTGCAGGCCAGTTTAATTGAATGTTTTGACGCGTAGATACATGTGCATAACCACGGTCATAAGCAGTTGAAACTTCGGCAACTTTACGTAATTGTTTAGAATTCATTAAGCCATACGGCACAGCTATACGCAGCATAGGCGCATAACGTTGCACATATAAACCATTTTGCAAACGTAATGGACGATATTCATCTTCAGAAAGTTTGCCAGCTAAATAGCGTTCTGTTTGATCACGGAACTGAGCAACTCGTTCATTAACCAGCTGCTGGTCGAAATCGGTATATAAATACATGGCGTATGGCTAGTAGATTCATTATTAAGGCGGATAGCATAGCGAGCTTTTATTCATCAATAAAATGCTTTTTTTGCATATTTAATAGCGGTTTTATTGATAAGCTTTAATATAAATCGACATAAAAAAGCCCGGATAAATCCAGGCCCTTTCTATAAAAGCTTTTTATTTGTTATCTGGTAAAGCATAAGCCACTAAATAGTCGCCCATTTTCGTACCAAATGAACCATGACCACCAGCCATGATTACAACATATTGCTTACCATTGATTTCATAAGTCATTGGTGTTGCTTGTCCACCTGCTGGTAAACGCGCTTCCCAAAGTTTCTTACCATTCGTGACGTTAAACGCACGTAAGTAGTTATCTTGAGTTGCACCAACAAACATAACATTACCGGCAGTAGAAATTGAACCACCTAAACCAGGCACACCAATTTTCACAGCTGGTAACTGGAACAAGTTCGGCAAGCTGTCACGAATTGTACCAATACGTTTTTTCCATACCACTTCATGAGTTTTCAAATCAACGCCAGCTACATAGCCCCAAGCCGGTTGTTTACAAGGTAAACCAAGCGGAGATAAGAATGCGCTAATTTCAACACCATACGGTACGCCGTACATCGGTTGTACGCCCTGCTCAGTTCCTGCACCTTTTGCAGTTTGTGCACGGTTTGGATCAGCAGGAATTAAACGACTTACGAATGGCAGACCAATCGGGTTCATTACAGCAACCTGACGATCAGGATTAACTGACATACCGCCCCATTCAAACACACCCAAGTTACCAGGGAAAACTAAAGTACCGTTTTCAGATGGTGGCGTATAAATACCATCGTAATTTAGACGTTTGAAAGATACACGACACATGAGCTGATCAAGCATAGTGGCACCCCACATGTCTTTATCAGTCAATTTATCTTGTGGTGCCAAGTTCAAGTCAGAGAATGGCTGAGTTTTTGAATAGAACTCACCTTTAGTTTGTGGTCCACGTTTAACTGTTTGTGGAACTGGTTTCTCAGTTACAGGAACAATCGGTTGACCATTACGGCGATCAAGCACAAAGGCATTACCTGTTTTCGTCAATACATAGATTGCAGGAACAGTTTGGCCAGCTTTGTTTTTGATATCGGCTAAAGATGGTTGTGATGGTACGTCCATATCCCATAAATCATGATGGGTTGTCTGGAAGTTCCACACTAATTTACCAGTAGAAGCATTAATCGCTAACATTGAGTTTGCATAACGCTCTTTCAGCTCGGTACGGTCACCACCCCAGATGTCTGGTGTACCTACACCTGTTGGTACATAAACGATATCAAGTTTTGCATCGTATGCTAAAGGTGCCCACGCGTTTGGTGAGTTATGAACAAAAGTAGTACCTTCGCCCGGCATCGCATTTGGATCTGCTGCGCCAGTATCAAATACCCAAAGAAGTTTACCAGTGTTAACGTCATATCCACGAATCACACCAGATGGCTCTTTATTTGAGTAGTTATCTGTTACAGAACCTGCAATCACGACAGTTGAACCAGTCACGATACCAGGAGATGTCGGGTTGTAACCGCCTGGATACGCATATGGCATGAACTCTTGCAAGTTCACTTCACCATTTTGACCAAAGTCAGTACATGCTTTACCAGTGTCAGCATTTACAGCCACTAAACGACCATCGTTGACTGGTACAAATACCTTACGTGGACATTGTGTAGAGCTAGATTTCTTGCTTTGAAGACTCGTTGCAAATTCAGTTGTATTGTTTGCATCGTAGTACATCACACCACGACAAGTTAAATGCTGGAACGATTTATCCGTTTTAAGTTTCGGATCAAAACGCCATTTTTCTTTACCTGTAGCAGGATCAATCGCAATTAACTGCTGGTGAGCTGTACAGATAAACATGTTATTACCGATTTTAATCGGTGTAACCTGATTAGTCGTTTCGCCAGAGTCGTTATCTGTCTTAAGATCGCCAGTACGTAAAGTCCAAGCAACTTTCAAGTCTTTTACGTTTTGATCATTGATCTGTTTCAATGGAGAATAACGCACACCTGCTTGAGTACGACCATAAGCTGGCCAATCACTTTCAGCAACACCAGGCACGGCTTGAGCTGTTTCTGGTTGAGGTGTTTTGATTTCACCATTAATTTCTTGCGGATCATTGAAGATAGAATAAACCATCAACACGATTGCAATTGCTAAAGTTGAAGATAAGGCAACCTTACTTGATCCAAGGTTGTTGATTCCACGAGTTACAGCCGGAACCAATAACCATAAACCAAGAATACCTAAAATATCTAAACGTGGTGCAAGCGCCCAAAAGTCTGTTCCAACTTCCCAGACACTCCAGATAATAGTTCCTAGCATTAATGCAGCATAAACCCACAAAGCAGTAGAAGCACGCTTGTAAAGTTGCCATGCAACAATGAGGAGTAATACTCCAGCTATAATGTAGTAAATTGAACCGCCTAGTGTAGCGAGCCAAATACCTCCAATTAACAGGAATAACGCCAGTAACCCAATAATAATTACGGTAAAAGTCGTTAAACCTGATCTTGAAGTAGGTTGATTCATAAACCACCTCTTATCAATCATCATTTTTATAGGAAAGATGTGCCAAGAATCTTATAGAAAAATGGCATCACCAATACATCTAAAACAAATTCAGGCATCAAGAAAAAACGGAAGGTCAGGATAATTCAATTAATGAGTTAGCCCTCGACAATCCGTTTTTCGGAGTAATTACGCTTAGAATGCAGTTGAGAATTTAATACCGCCAACCCAAGTGTTATCACCATTTTTTAATGCGCCAACATGACGAACATATTGCACATTTGGACGAATAGTTAACCAGTTAGTGGCATGAATACCGTAGTAAAGCTCGGTATTGTATTCGGTGTCATATTCTTTAGTTTGAACATCGTTCCAATCATCATTGATATGGATACGAGCAACACCGAGTGCCAATTCATCTTGAGGACGTTGATTGAGCAAACCTTTATAGACCAAGCCTACATTTTGCATGTTATCAATTTTGTTGGTATCAGAGTCGTGGAAAGTCAGGTTCACAAAACCTGTTAAACCGCGATCTGTTTGATCAGCAGGCTGGAATAATTTTTGTTTTGCAGTTATCCAAACACCTTGTTTATGAGAGTTTTTGGTTTCATCTGCAATTTCTTTGGCATCAGCGGTGCTGTAGTAATAACCTAAACGGTATTCACCCGCCATACTTTGAGCACCTAATTTAGGTGACCAAACCACTTCGGCAGGAATAATTGCACCGTGAGAACCATCAGTACTTAAGTTAAAACCTTTGCCTCGCTCCAGATTTTCTGGATTATATTCATATACACCAACTTGAGTATATAAGTCAGGTTGCAAGTTATATTTAACACGCATTGCCCATTGGCTAACCGGCCAGTTATACCACTGATCACCCACCCAGTTACCGACTTGCGAACCACAAAGCGCTAAATTCTGGAAATCACAGTCAAAACTGTTAAAGTCTTCACCTTCACCAAAACGACCGACTTTAACGTCTAATTTTTGATCCATGAATTTTTTCTTAATCCATAAATCGGTTAAACGCCAAGTTTGCTCACGCCCCCACACTTCTTGTACCGAGCTTAAGTGCCCTGCTAAAGCTGGTGAATGTTCAGAAAGGGACTGTCCATCACGATATGTTAATGTGATTTGAGCTTCAGTATCTTGCCAACCTAAAATTTTATTTAGGTCAAAATGAGTTCCTAATGCCAGTTGCCCCGTATAAGCACTACCATGCGTAGATGTATTTTTTGAATCTAAAATACCGGCATATTCGCCGGTATATCCAAAAGAAAAATCATAACCTTGTGCTTGTAACGCGGTGCGTTGACCGTTCCAATCACCCAACATCCAAGGACTATTTGGGTCGAATGCAGCAGCAGCTTGTGCATGCTGTATAAAAAGAGTAATTGATAAAACGGATAAACAGGAAGCCATCAAGGATTTATGTGTTTTCATGTTTACATACCTTTTATGTCTTTGTTTATTAAGGGTACGCTAATTTTATGTAAAGAAATTATTCAAAATGTTAATCAATTGATTAATCTAATAATAATCTTAATACACATTGTATGAAAAATGGCCTCAGCTGTTTACCACTGCCCTTCACCAAGTTTTTGACCAATAAAGGAATATCTCATTTCCGATCTTGAAAACTTAATTGGACAAGCCAATTGTGGTTCTGTAACCGTCGCATTATTTTGCAAAGGTACATCCACAATCCATCCACGTTCTTGTGCTAAAGGCGAGTTTAAGGACTCTGTTAAGCTTAAAACAGGTTCTACACACACATCAAGATTTGCAAAAATTTCATGCCATTCTTTAAATGATTTCGTTTTGATTTTCTCTTGAATGGCTTGTTTAACTTCCTGTCTGTCTTCTACATCTAAGGAAGCACCTTTTTGTAATAATAAAGGCAAATCAAGCGCCACTGATAAACCAGACATAAATTGTGGCTCAAGACTACCTATTGAAAAATAACGGCCATCTTGAGTCATATAATAGTCATAGAAAATGCCACCATTGAGCATGCCATGCTCAGGTGCCTGTTCAACCTGTGCAGCAAGTGTGGCGGATGCCGCCATACTATTTAGGCTAGCAACACAATCGGTCATAGAAATATCAATATATTGTCCCATTCCACTACGTCCGCGTTCGACGACCGCAGCTAAAATCGCAATGACAGCATGAAGTGAACCACCTGCAATGTCTGCAACCTGAATACCGAGCGGTGGCGGACCACTGTCTTGTCGGCCGCTATATCCAGCAATACCAGCTAAAGCTAAATAGTTAATGTCATGCCCAGCCCTGTCTTTATAGCTTCCTGTTTGTCCATATCCTGTAATTGAACAATAAATGAGACGCGGGTTAATTTCGGCAAGTGTCGCGTAGTCTAGTCCGAGACGGCGCATGACATCAGGTCGGAACTGCTCTATGACAATATCAAACTCAGAAATTTTGGCTTTAATTAGATCAATACTCGCCTTATCCTTTAAATCCAGAACAATCGACTGTTTATTTCGGTTTAGATAACTATGTGCTGTTGCTTGACCATTTGCGTATGGCGGCATGATTCGGATTAAATCAGGACGTGATGGAGATTCGATATGGATGACTTCTGCCCCCATATCGGCTAAATACATTGTGGCAAAAGGTCCTGGTAAGAGCGTCGAGAAATCGAGAACTTTAAGTCCATTTAATGCTGTCGTCATCGTATTTTTAACCACTATTATTCGAATTTTCTTTTATATTAGTTAAGCAAATATTCTAAAACAATGTCATGTTCAGCCATTTACCTTGATCATTTCGGCAATTTAACATGTAAAAAGTGCTTTTACTCTGTTGTAAATCGCCAATTTATTTTTTTAGACGGTCATTTAGGTCAATTTAAAGTGAACATCAAAGAGACTGAAGGATTCAATATGAGTCGCGATACGATTAGCATCCACTTCGTGAATGCGGCTTTGACAGGCGTAAAACGCCTTGGCATGGATGTTGAAATGCTCCTTTCACATGTGGGTATTGAAGCGGAATTATTACGTCAACCTAAAGCTCGAATCTCACCAGAACAATACACTCGATTTATAAAAATGTTGTGGATGGTCACACAGGATGAACACGTTGGATTTGACGTACAACCGCGTCGTCTGGGCACTTTTGCCATTATGTGTCAGTTGATTATTCACGCAAAAACATTGGGCCAAGCCCTTGAACTGTCATCTCAATTCTACAAACTATTTGGCGATGAATGGTCTGTAACTCTAGAGCGTGACAAACATGAAGCACGTCTAGTTCCTCTCATTCCGAAAACTTTAGATCCAGACCATTTCATTACTGAAAGTATGCTCATGATTTGGCACGGTCTAGCATCATGGTTGATTGAACGTCGTTTGCCATTAGAGCGCGTTCATTTTAGCTATCCACGTCCTGCACATGCAGATGAATATGATGCATTATTTTTTGCACCAGTCATGCAGTTTGATGCACCACGTACTGAAATTACCTTTGCAGCTGATTATCTTGATTTACCAATCCGCCAAGATGAAAAAACGCTAGAAGAATTCTTAAAAGCAGCTCCTGCTCAGCTTTTAGTGAAATTCAAAAACACCAACTCGCTAACTTCTCGTATTCGTGAAGTACTCAAAAGCCAAATTGGTGAAGAAATGCCAACGCTTAATGACGTTGCATCAATGTTATATTTATCTCCTCAAACCTTACGCCGCCGCTTGGCTGCCGAAGGTAAAAGCTATCAAGGCGTAAAAGATGCTTTACGCCGAGATGCTGCAATTCACTTGTTACTCAACCCTGAGTTAACGCTTGAAGATGTTGCTCAACAAGTTGGGTTTAGTGAAACCAGTACATTCCACCGTGCATTTAAAAAGTGGACGGGTGTAACCCCTGGCTTATATCGCCAGCTACATGGTTATCACTAATTCTCAAATCTATTTAAGTTTCACATTTAGCCCAAGTTCAACTTGGGCTTTTTTGTATTTCTATTGGCAAAAATCATCACCTGACTGGTGCGCTTATCGTCATTGCGTTGCCTTTTAAAACCAGTACACTCAAAACACAACAAAGTTTAAGTAATAAAAAAGGAACTGTTATGAGCGAGGCTTATATTATTGATGCCATTCGCACCCCACGCGGAAAAGGAAAAAAAGATGGCTCTCTTTACGAAGTAAAACCAATTACATTACTGACCACCTTATTAAATGAATTACAACATCGCCATCAACTCGATACCTCTAAAGTCGATGACATTGTTTTGGGGTGTGTAACACCAATTGGCGATCAAGGTGGTGATATTGCCAAAACTGCAGCGATTGCAGCAGGTTGGAATGATGATGTTGCTGGGGTGCAAATCAATCGCTTTTGTGCATCAGGTTTAGAAGCAGTCAACATGGCAGCCATGAAAGTCCGCTCTGGTTGGGAAGATTTAGTAGTTGCTGGTGGCGTTGAATCAATGTCACGCATTCCAATGGGTTCCGATGGCGGACCATGGGCTCTAGATCCAGAAACAAATCTTAAGTCATCATTTGTTCCACAAGGTATCGGCGCTGACCTCATTGCAACCCTAGATGGCTATAGCCGTGAAGATGTTGATAATTTTGCTGTAAAGTCACAACAAAAAGCGGCAGCAGCTCAATCAAATGGTTATTTCAATCACTCAGTCGTACCAGTAAAAGATCACTCAGGTGTGGTGATTTTAGAGAAAGATGAATTTATTAAAGGCAATACCACACTCGAAGGCCTAGCAAAGCTCAACCCAAGTTTTGAAATGATGGGCCAAATGGGCTTTGATGCAGTCGCTTTACAAAAATATCCAGAAGCACAAAAAATCAATCATGTTCACCATGCAGGTAACTCATCAGGCATTGTCGATGGAGCAGCTGTAGTTTTATTAGCTTCTGAAAAAGCGGTAAAAGAACAAAACTTAAAACCACGCGCTAAAGTTTTGGCGACTGCATTAGTTGGTACCGACCCAACCATTATGCTGACTGGCCCTGCGCCTGCTGCACGTAAAGCTTTAGAAAAAGCTGGCCTCACGATTGATGATATTGACCTATTTGAAGTCAACGAGGCATTTGCAGCAGTTGTTATGCGTTTTATTAATGAGCTCAATGTCCCTACTGAAAAAGTCAACGTAAATGGTGGTGCGATTGCTTTAGGTCATCCATTAGGTGCAACAGGTGCCATGATTTTAGGTACTTTACTTGATGAGCTTGAACGACAAGATAAAAAGCGCGGTTTAGCGACCCTCTGTGTTGGCGGTGGGATGGGTATCGCCACCATTATTGAACGCGTATAAAAATTAGGGATATAGAAGATGAGTGCAATTCAATACGAAAAAAATGCCGACAATATTGTCATTTTAACGCTTGATTCAACTGGTCAATCTGCGAACACCATGAATGCTGAGTTTCGTGACTCGCTTGATGAAGCGACTCAGAAACTTAAAGCAGAAACAGAACTTTCAGGGGTTATTTTCCGCTCGGCTAAAAAAACTTTCTTTGCAGGCGGTGATTTAGATGAGCTGATTCAAGTTCAGCCTGAACACGCAACTGACTTTTTCAATATGGTTGAAAAGCTAAAAGGTCATTTACGTACAATTGAAACACTAGGGATTCCAGTGGTTGCAGCATTAAATGGCACGGCACTTGGCGGTGGTTGGGAAATCGCATTAAGTTGCCATCACCGTATTGCAATTATTGACCCGAAAAGCAAATTTGGTCTACCAGAAGTTACTTTAGGTTTACTACCAGGTGGCGGCGGTATTGTACATATGGTACGTCTGCTTGGACTTCAAAATGCGTTCCCATTTTTAATGGAAGGCAAACAGTTCGGTGTCGATAAAGCAAAATCTTTAGGCTTAATTCATGACACTGCCGAAAATGAACAAGAACTTTTAGATAAAGCAATTGCTTGGATCAAGGCCAATCCAAAATCTCAGCAGCCCTTTGATGTGAAGGGTTATAAAATTCCGGGTGGCGATCCAAAAACTCCAGCAGTTGCACAAGTTCTTGCAATTGCACCAGCCATGTTAAAAGACAAAACCAAAGGTTGTTACCCTGCCCCTGAAGCAATTATGGCTGCCGCAGTTGAAGGTGCTCAAGTTGATGTCGATACTGCACTGCGTATTGAGTCTCGCTACTTTACTCAGCTTACAACAGGTCAAATTTCTAAAAATATGATCGGCACTTTCTGGCATGGTCTAAATGCAATTAAGTCTGGTGCTAGTCGTCCTGCCGACGTTCCAAAATGGCAAGCGACTAAAGTTGGTGTGTTGGGTGCAGGCATGATGGGTGCAGGCATTGCTTATTCAACAGCCATTAAAGGCATTCCAGTTGTACTTAAAGATGTATCTGTTGAAAATGCTGAGAAAGGTAAAGCTTACGCACAAAAGCTCTTAGATAAACGTGTTTCACAAGGCCGCATGACCGCAGAAAAACGTGATCAGATTTTATCTCTCATCACGGCGACAGCTTCCGCTCAAGATCTTCAAGGTTGTGATTTAATTATTGAAGCGGTATTTGAAAATCAAGAACTCAAAGCTAAAGTCACTCAAGAAGCCGAGCAATATCTAGCGCCTAACGGTGTGATGGCATCAAACACCTCAACCCTGCCAATTACAGGTTTAGCTCAGGCAAGTAAGGATGATAAAGCTTTTATCGGTCTGCATTTCTTTAGCCCTGTCGACAAAATGCAGTTGGTTGAGATTATTAAAGGTAAAAACACCTCCGCAGAGACACTTGCCAAAGCTTACGACTTTGTACAACAAATTGGAAAAACACCGATTGTTGTCAATGATAGCCGTGGTTTCTTTACCAGTCGTGTGTTTGGTACTTTCATTCAAGAAGGTATGCGCTTGCTTGCCGAAGGTGTTCACCCAGCGCGTATTGAAATGGCAGCACTGAAAGCTGGTATGCCAGTTGGCCCCCTCGCTATTCAAGATGAAGTATCTTTAACATTAACTGAACATGTTGCTAGTGAAGCACGCAAAGCTCTACAAGCCGAAGGAAAAGATTTATCTAAAACTTCTGTAGATGAAGTGGTTCACACCATGATTCATGAGTTAAACCGTAAAGGTAAAGCTGCTGGAGCTGGTTTTTATGAATATCCTGAAAATGGTAAAAAGCATCTATGGGAAGGCTTAAACCGCTGGAAAAAAGATCATGATATTTCTGAACAAGATATGATTGATCGCATTCTGTTTGTACAGGCCTTAGATACTTTACGTTGTTATGAAGAAGGCGTACTGGAATCTGTAATTGATGCCAATGTCGGTTCTATTTTTGGAATTGGTTATGCGCCTTGGACTGGAGGAGCAATTCAATTCCTAAATCAATACGGCACTGATAAAGCACAAAAACGAGCTGAAGAATTAGCTGCAAAATATGGTGAACGTTTTACACCGCCAGCTTTACTAAGAACCAAAGCTGAGCAGAAACAAAATATTCAGTAATTTAGTCCTATTGGATATTTAAAAAACTGCATAAACCTTACCCATATAAATATATTTTATTTATATGGGTTTTTCTTTATGACCTTTAAGATTTCAGCCCCCTGCCTAAATATGCTATAAATAGACTTCATTTTTGTGCTTCTATAGCACATTCGAGAAATTCTTATGTCCGATAAAAATTCTTCCGAGTCAGCAATTTTAGGCTGGAAATTTGTTCTGATCGTTGGTGTTTTAAGTGCGATTTTCCTTGGCTTTTTCTATTTAGCAATGAGTAATGAACCTGACTATATGCCAGGTGCACAGCGCAAAGCTCAACAAGAGCAAATGCAGCAAAAGGCTGAACACTCTACAGAGCAACATGCTCAACATAGGGACAACATGCCTGAAATGGATATGCAAGAACATAAGCAATCAACTCAGTAATCAGATATTTTTCAAATGACAGATTTTTCCCGCAACGCACTGGTTGTAGAAGGTGGAGGCATGCGTGGTGCCTTTACCAGTGGTGTACTTGACTCATTTTTACAACAGCAGTTTAATCCTTTTGACTTATACGTTGGTGTATCGTCTGGTTCAACCAATGTCGCCAACTACTTAGCAGGCCAGCAAGGCCGCACTCTAACGTTTTATATTGATCACTCACTTCGTCCTGAATTCATCGATTACAAACGCTTTTTTAAAGGCGGTGATTTACTTGATTTAAAATGGATGTGGGAAATTGGTGAAAAAGAACATCCACTTGATCAACAGAGTCTTTTTGCCAAAAATCCTGATTTTTATATGGTGTTGACGCATGCTAAAACTGGCCATGCAGAATATCTTCGTGCGGGTAAAGATAATTTGCTAAATGCGCTTCGTGCTTCTAGCTCAATTCCAGTTTTAACGCGTCATCCCGTCGATATTATGGGTGAACCTTATTTTGATGGTGGCGTTGCAGATGCCCTACCTGTTCGCTGGACGGCTCAGCAAAGTGGCGTAAAAAAACTGTTAGTTTTACGTACTCGTCCGAAAAACTATTTCAAAGCAAGTAGTCGAGGTGATCAATTCCTCGCGAAATATGCTTTTAAACATCATTATGGTTTCGCTAGTAGCTTGCGTAGCCGCTGTGCTCGTTATAACGCTTCAGTCGATTTCGTTCGTGGAGAAAATCCAGATCGGCAAATTCTAGAAGTGTGTCCACCGCCTCTTAAAAATATGGCTGGCCGTTTAACTACCAATCCGAAAAAGCTTCGCTACAGTTATGAAGTTGGTTTAGAGACTGGCTTACAAGCCATCGAAAACTGGAATGCAATGAAATAAATCTAAATTGAGATTTCTAAAAAGAAGTCTCAATTTAACTCTAAAACCATATCAATATGTGGAATGCCACAGTCTTCGTAAACCTCCCCCTGCACTTTAAAACCTAAAGCTTCGTAAAAAGCTGTCACATAGGTTTGTGCTGAAAGCTTTAAGTAAGGCAGTTTATGACGACGTGCATAGTCAATAATATGCTGCATTAAAATTTTACCTATACCTTGCTTTCGATAAGAAATTAAAACAGCAACACGCCCTACGCTATGCTGTGGCAACAAACGTGCTGTAGCGATAGGTTGCTCTTTATCATAGACAATAAAATGTAGAACTGTGGCATCCAAGTCGTCCCATTCATCTTCAGGTGCAATTCCCTGTTCTTGGATAAAGACTTGTTCACGGATGTATTTGGCATCTTGCTCAAGCTGTTCCCAACCACCCTCTACAATTTTATACATCCATTCACCTTCCTAGCACTTACAGCCGATATTTTCGATCGGCAACTGATCTTGCAATAACAATTCCAACGTTTGTTTTTTAATTCCGTACATTTCTTTCAATGCTTGGATTTGAGCCATAATCTTGGCGTCAGGTTGTGAAACATTTTTGCGTTTTGTCGCCAAAATCATTTTATTTTTGCTGGTATGTTCAAGCGATACAAACTCAAAAACTTTGGTTTCATAACCATAAGCTTTTAAAAGTAACGCACGTAAAGTATCAGTCAGCATCTCGGCTTGTTGTCCAGCATGAATACCAAACTGTAGCATTGGTTGTAAAACTTCCGGACTATGTAATTGTGGACGTAACTCTTTGTGGCAACATGGTGCGCACATAATCATCGAAGCGTTTAAACGAATTCCAGTATGAATAGCAAAGTCAGTCGCAATATCACATGCGTGTAAGGCAATCATAACATCCAGCTTTTCCGGTTGATAACTACGAACATCACCTTCAAAAAAGTCTAAATGATTGAAATGAACTTTGTCTGCAACGTTCTGGCAAAACTCCACCAAATTACGGCGTAGCTCTACACCTGTAATTAATGGTGTTTTCTGTTGTTGTTGCAGATAATCATACAATGCAAAAGTTAAATAACCTTTACCTGATCCAAAATCGACAATGCGTAACTCTTGTTGAGACACATCAATCTGTTCATAGGCACTCGCAAAAATTTCGATAAATTTATTAATCTGTTTCCATTTACGAGCCATGCTTGGAATGACCTGAGCTTTTTCATCAGTAATACCCAGCTCTTTTAAAAATGCATTCCCCTGCTGTACATAGCGCTGCTTTTCACGGTCATGCGCCTGAACCGTTTGTGTCGCATTTACTGCCTGCTTTTTACCCATATTTAGTATGGCTTTTTTCTTATTTTTTTTAAGTTGAATTTCTTGAGTAGTTGAAAATAAGTTTGCTTGCTTACACTGTGTGATTAATTGCTCAATCTGTTGCAAACCTTCTTGAAATGAATAGTTTTTAGTCACATCTTGGGTAGTGTGATGGTAGAGAGCTGAAAGCTGTTTTTGGCCATGTAGCTCTACAACGCGGAAAGTGATTTTTTCCAGTTGCGCCAACTCTCCCTTATATTGGCTCAAGATCAAACGCTCAAAAGCTTGTTGGTCAAGCATTTGCTTGATTTCATGAAAGAATTGCTGTTCTTGCTCAAAGGAGAAAACCGACACGGATATACCTGAAAAATGAAGACTCATATAAAATAGAAGTTTAAAGGGTCTAGGATTAAAAATAAAATAACTTTACGACTGTTTTGTATTTCTATACATTTGTATTTTTAATCAAAAAAATTAAAGTTATGAGTAAATCTGTGTTGGAAACTTACGATCCAAAAGAAGAACTATTTAATGCCTATAGTCATGGTGCTGGCGTTGTTATGGCTGTTGTAGCTTCTATCTTTTTAATTATAAAGGGATCTTATCTTTCAACCGCTCAGTGGATAGGTTTATGGGTATACTCATTTAGTCTAATTTTAGTTTTTACCAGTTCTACGCTCTATCATTTTGCTCAAACACAAAACCTACGCTACTGGTATAAAAAACTCGATCACACTGCCATTTATTATTTAATTGCGGGAACATATACCCCATTCTTAAGCATTGCTATACCTACACAAAAAGCTCATATTTTACTTATTGCTCTCTGGAGCATTGCTGCAATTGGTACACTTTTCAAGTTAGTTTTTATTCATCGTTTTCAGAAAATTTCGCTACTTGCTTATGTTCTTATGGGTTGGCTTGCTGTTTTTGTTATGGATGATATGCGCACCTATCTGAGTAAAGACGCGTTGATTTTGTTAATTATTGGCGGATTAGCTTATACGGTTGGAGCATTGTTTTACGCGTTAAAAAAGGTAAGATATACCCATGCGATCTGGCATATTTTTGTGCTTTTAGGTGCAGGGGCACATTTTCTTGCAATCTATTGGTACGTAGTTTAGTCCATTTTTCACTCATATTCAGTGATCCTGAAAGAGTCATGGATGATGTTCTTTCACGCTATTCTTTGAGAAAAATACGTCTTTAAAGAGAGTAGCTATTAAAAATAAATTTTAACGGATATAAGGACTTATATGGAGTCAACTTCTGCGACTGCTGCTCCTGTAGTAGCCACTAATTCAAAAACACGAGTTTTGTTTGCAAGCTTAGTCGGTACAACTATTGAGTTCTTCGACTTTTATATCTATGCAACAGCCGCCGTGATTATCTTTCCTCATCTATTTTTCCCTGCTAGTAGTGGCAGTGCCGCAGTCTTACAATCTCTGGCAACCTTTGCAATTGCCTTTATTGCTCGTCCTATCGGTGCCGCATTATTTGGCCATCTAGGAGATCGTATCGGCCGTAAAGCAACTTTAGTTGCGGCTTTACTGACCATGGGTATTTCAACCGTATGTATTGGTTTACTTCCAACCTATGCCCAAATCGGGATTGTCGCACCATTACTATTAGCTGTTTGTCGTTTAGGACAAGGCTTAGGCCTAGGCGGTGAATGGAGCGGTGCAGTATTATTAGCGACTGAAAATGCCCCTGAAGGAAAAAGAGCATGGTACGGCATGTTTCCGCAGCTAGGTGCCCCAATTGGCTTTATTTTGGCAACAGGTTCATTCTTACTATTAAGCGCAGTTATTCCTGAGCAAGCATTCATGCAATGGGGTTGGCGTATTCCATTCATTGCCAGTGCTGTATTGGTTATTGTTGGTTTATATATCCGTTTAAAACTTCATGAAACTCCAGCTTTCCAGAAAGTCTTAGATAAGCAAAAAGAAGTTAATATTCCATTTAAAGAAGTTTTAACCAAACATACCGGTAAGCTTATTCTTGGTACAGTTGCAGCAATCTGTACCTTTGTTGTGTTCTATCTTACTACCGTATTTGCCTTAAACTGGGGAACCACTAAACTGGGTTATGCGCGTGGTGAATTCTTAGAACTTCAACTCTTTGCGACACTTTGCTTCGCCGCATTCATTCCTTTATCGGCTATTTTTGCAGAAAAATTTGGTCGTAAAACAACTTCTATTGGCGTTTGTATTGCTGCTGCGATTTTCGGCTTGTTTTTCTCTAGTATGTTAGAGTCTGGAAATATCTTAATCGTATTCCTTTTCTTATGTACTGGCTTGGCAATTATGGGCTTAACCTATGGTCCGATTGGTACAGTTCTTTCTGAACTTTTCCCAACCTCGGTTCGTTATACAGGTTCAGCATTAACTTTTAACTTGGCTGGTATTTTTGGTGCATCTTTTGCCCCATTGATTGCGACTAAACTTGCTGAAACATATGGTTTATATGCAGTTGGTTATTATCTTACTGCTGCATCACTTTTATCATTAGTTGCGTTCTTACTTATTCGTGAAACAAAAAATGATGATGTAAATAATCAGATTTAAAGTTTTAAAGACACCCCTATAAAAAAAGCCAGTTCAATTTGAACTGGCTTTTTTTATACGTAAATGAATTAATTCATTGATGCAGGATTTGCTGGAGCAACACTATTTGTTGCAGCTGACGTTGTCACATTGCTTGCTGCAACTGCCGCTGGTCCTGCTACAGCTGCTTCACCGATTAAAGCAACTTTTGCTTTTTCTTGACTTTTTGCAGAGAGAGCTGGGTTACTTGCCACAATACGATTAATATTTGCTGAGTTTGCGGGAGCAATCGCAGTAGTTTGTAAAATAATTGGGCGATTACCTGTGTTACCCAACGTATAGCGAATACCTGTACGTGGACTAATCACTGTAGTATTTTCTTGCTTCACTACAGCTTGAGCCGAAGTTGGGCCTTTTGCTGCAAGTACTTTGTCAACCGTTGTCGTTTGAGGGGCTGAAGCTGCTTCTGCTGCAAAAACAAAACTTGGTACAGCAAGAACAGTTAAAAATAAAGGTTGTAATACTTTTTTCATTGTCTTTCCAACATACACTCTGGATGAGAAGTAAATAGCATTTAATGCTTAAAACTGCAAACATTATTCACAGGCTTACTACAAACATAAAAAAAGCAGAACAATTGTTCTGCTTTTTTTGTGAAGGCAGATTAGATCTTACCGTGACATTGCTTATATTTTAGTCCTGAACCACATGGGCATGGTGCATTACGGCTTTCTGGAACAGGGAAAGCTTGCTGTTCAGCAGACTCGTTCATGGTTTCTTGAGAAAGTGTAACTTCACCAGTTAAACCATCTACATCATCATGTTCAAAAGAAAGCTTCATTGATTCAGCTTGCTGCTGCTGTTGAGCTTCCATTTCTGCAAGTTCTTCTGGTGTTGGGATATGTACACGAGACAAATCAGTCACAACATCAGTTTTAATAATACCCAACATGTTTACGAACAGGTTGAAAGCTTCTTTCTTATATTCCTGTTCAGGGTTCTTTTGCGCATAGCCACGTAAGTGAATACCTTGGCGCAAATAATCCATTGCAGCCAAGTGATCTTTCCAATGGCGATCAAGAGAGTTTAAAACGAAATGGCGCTCAAGCATTGCTGCTGATTCATCACCCATTTGAGCGCGGCGCTGACGATAACGTTCAATTACTTCATCACTAATACGCTCAACCAAACCTTCTTCATCTAAACGACGATCTTGGTCTAACCATTCTTGAATTGGCAGCTCAATACCTAAATCAATACGTAAAGCATTTTCTAAACCTTCCACATCCCACTGATCATGAATTGACTCTGGTGGAATAAAGTTAGCAATCATGCCTTGCATCACTTCACGATGCATTTCTTCAACGTAGTCTTTTAAGGTGTTTTCAGCTAATACTTCATCACGTTGAGAATAAATGATCTTACGCTGTTCATTATTCACGTCATCGTATTTCAATAAGTTCTTACGAATATCGAAGTTACGCGCTTCAACTTTACGTTGAGCATTCTCAATCGAACGGCTCACCATTTTATGTTCAATCGCTTCGTCTTCTTTTAAACCCATCGCGCGCATCATACCAACGACACGGTCGCCTGCGAAAATACGCATCAGATCATCTTCAAGAGATAAATAGAAACGAGAAACACCAGGGTCACCCTGACGACCGGCACGACCACGTAACTGGTTGTCAATACGACGTGATTCATGGCGTTCAGAACCAATGATATGCAAACCACCTGCTTGCAATACATCTTCGTGGTCTTGTTCCCATTGTGCTTTTAGACGTGCTTCATCTTCTGCAGTTGGGTTTTCAAGTTTGGCAAGCTTAGCTTTCCAGTTACCACCCAAGATAATATCCGTACCACGACCAGCCATGTTAGTTGCAATCGTTACTGCATTCGGGCTACCCGCTTGAGCAATAATGTCAGCTTCACGCTCATGTTGTTTTGCGTTCAAAACTTCATGATGAATACCAGCTTGCATTAACTTAGAAGATAAAATTTCGCTGGCTTCAATGGTTGCTGTACCAATCAGAATAGGAGCAACACCCTGCTGACGAATATTCATAATTTCTTGAATAATCGCGTTATATTTGCCGTTACGGTTTAAATAAATTAAATCGTTTTGGTCGTTACGAATCATTGGACGGTGAGTTGGAATAATCACAACATCAAGACCGTAAATTTCTTTCATTTCCGCAGCTTCGGTATCAGCAGTACCTGTCATACCTGAAAGCTTTTTATAGAGACGGAAATAGTTCTGGAATGTTGTTGTCGCTAAAGTTTGGTTTTCAGGCTGAATTTCTAAGCCTTCTTTTGCTTCAACAGCTTGATGCAAACCTTCTGACCAACGACGACCCGGCATCGTACGACCCGTATGTTCATCGACAATAACCACTTCACCATCATGAATAATATAGTGAACATCACGTTGGAATAGGAAATGCGCACGAATAGCAGCAGATACATGGTGAACAAGGTTTAGGTTTGTTGCTGAATATAAGCTTTCGCCTTCGGCCAACAAGCCCATTTGAATAAGTTCTTGTTCAACAGTTTCATAACCAACTTCGGTCATTTCAACTGAACGCTGCTTTTCATCAATCCAGAAGTGACCGCCATCTGATACTTTTTCTTCTTTTTGCGGATGCAATTTAGGTGGAATCGTATTGATTGCACTGTAGAGGTGTGAAGAGTCTTCACTTTGACCAGAAATAATTAATGGTGTACGTGCCTCATCAATTAAGATGGAGTCAACTTCATCAATAATGGCATAGTGCAAACCACGTTGTTTCTTTTCTGCTAAAGAAAACACCATGTTGTCACGTAAGTAGTCAAAACCGAATTCGTTATTGGTACCGTAAGTAATATCTGCAAGATAAGCTTCCGCTTTTTCTGATGGACCTTGCATTGAATAAATCGTACCAATTGATAGGCCCAAAAATTCAAATAATGGGCGATTCAACTCGGCATCACGCTGTGCCAAATAATCGTTCACAGTAATGACATGTACACCCTGACCACTCAAAGCGTTTAAATAACACGCCAGAGTACCCATAAGGGTTTTACCTTCACCAGTACGCATCTCGGCGATCTTACCTTCATGTAAGGTAATACCGCCAATTAACTGAACGTCATAATGACGCATACCCATTACACGTTTAGCAGCTTCACGACAAACTGCAAACGCTTCTGGAAGTAATTTATCTAAACTTTCGCCATTATTATAACGTTGTTTGAATTCTGGAGTTTTTGCAGATAAGTCTGCATCGCTTAAAGCTGATATCGTCGGCTCGAGCGCATTGATTTGCTCAACAATTTTGCGCATGCGTTTGAGTTCACGCTCATTTTTTGTACCGAAGATACCTCCGATCAGACTTGCCAACATGGATAAACTCTCTAAATCTTGCTTGGTCAAATGAATAAACTTTTTCTCAGTCGTTTATTATGGTGCCAGAAATTTGAAGTACAAGGGGTTTGCACAAAACCCCTAAAAAAAATCTGATAGTTAGACGAATGGTTTTTCATTCATCTAATCTCCCCTTAATGTGCCGAGCACCACAAACACACCATTAACGCTCATCGATTAAGCATAACTTCCGAGAAATCTAATTTAGCAAATTTACCTTAAAGTTACATTGATTAAGCACTTAAAATAATGAGTTTTAGTCATATATATTTACACTTATATAAAAAGTTCATAATAAAATACAAAAACAATAATTTTAATCATAAAGTAAATGCTGCATATTCATTCAATCGAATAACAAATTATGAGCAATTGAGGAAAGATCATGACACTACGATTAGGAGATACTGCTCCCGATTTTCAACAAGAATCGAGTGAAGGCACGATTAATTTTTATGATTTTTTAGGGGATAGTTGGGGAATCTTATTTTCACATCCAGCCGACTATACTCCCGTATGTACAACTGAGTTAGGTTATACAGCAAAATTAAAAGATGAATTTACGAAGCGTAATGTTAAAGCGATTGCTTTGTCAGTAGACGATGTAGAGTCTCATAAAGGCTGGATTAATGACATTAATGAAACACAAAATACAACGGTAAATTTTCCAATCATTGCAGATAAAGATCGTAAAGTATCTGAGCTCTATGGCTTCATTCACCCTAATGCCAGTGAAACTCTAACAGTGCGCTCATTAGTGATTATTGATCCTAACAAAAAAGTTCGCTTAATCATTACCTATCCTGCTTCGACGGGTCGAAATTTTAATGAAGTCTTACGTGTTGTGGATTCATTACAATTAACAGACAAGCATAAAGTGGCTACACCTGCGAACTGGCAGCAAGGTGAAGATGTCGTTATTGTGCCGTCACTTAAAGATGAAGAAGAAATTAAACAGCGTTTCCCTAAAGGTTATACGGCTGTTAAACCTTATTTACGCCTCACACCACAGCCTGAAAGCAATAAAACCGACTAAAGGTTTTATTGCTTGCAAGACAAACGCAGTGCGTAGGCAAACATTTGAAAAGTTAGATACAAGACAAGCGAAGTGCGTAGGCACACTTAGATTAAATATCACACCCGAGAAAGTCATCTAGAGTGATGGCTTTTTTATTTATGTATTGAATACTCATGGTTTTTATTGTTTAGATCAGTTATAACTCGAAACGATTCGGTAAAAAAATAAAAATCATGATCTATAAAATTCATCATTTAAAGTGTGGCAGCATGTGCCCAGTTTGCGCCCCATTATTTGGACAAAAAGGCTTCCGAGCTGAAGTCATCTGTCATTGTCTTTTAGTTGAAACTGATCGAGGCTTAGTGCTTATCGATACAGGCTTTGGCTTGCAAGATTACTTACATATGAAGCAACGCCTAGGCTCATTAGTTAAACGTTTAGGCAAAATTGAGCCTAACCTTGAGTTTAGTGCGATCCAACAAATTCAAAAGCTAGGATTTAATCTGAAGGATGTACAGCACATCTTTATCACTCATCTTGATTATGATCATGCTGGTGGAATTTCAGATTTTCCACATGCCACTGTGCATGTTTTAGCTGCAGAATATAACGCAGCCCAACTTCCAAATTTTAAGGGCAAACTTCGTTATAGAACCAATCAATATAAAGATCATCGCTACTGGAACTTTGTTGAATATCAAAAAGGTGAAGCATGGTTTAACCTCGAAAAAGTAAAAGGATTTCCACTGTTTCAAGATGAAATTTTAATGGTACCACTGTTGGGGCATTCAGCTGGACATTGCGGTATTGCAATAAAGCAACAAAATCAATGGTTATTATTTTGTGGAGATGCCTACTACTCACACCTAGAGTTAAACCCTAAAAATAAATTAAGATCACTCGGTCTGTTGGAAAAAACATTTGCAGAAGATAATGAAAAGCGTCTTTTTAATCTCAAGCGTTTACAGCATTTAGCTCAACATGAACCAACGATTGAAATAATTTGTGCTCACGACCCTCATGAGCTGAAACGGTATCAAACATGAAAAAATTATCGCTCCTTACACTTGTCATCTGTATAAGTTTACAAGGGTGTATGCAGCACGAAAGTATCGCCCATGAGCATCGACCACAAGATTGGGGAAGCTTAGTTTCTCAGACTCATAACTTTTATCAAATTAGTAATGATGTTTATCGCAGTGAACAGCCTGATGCTGCAATGATTTCTGAATTAAAGAATCATCAAATTAGAACGATCATTAATTTAAGAGCCAAAGACGCAGATACTTTAGTTTTTAAAAATGAAAATTTTAATCTTGTGCATATTCCTATCAACACTTGGGCAATTGACCGACAAGATCTCTTAGAAGTCATGCAACAAATCAAAATTGCCAAGCAGAATGATCAACGCGTTTTATTGCACTGTTACCATGGTTCAGACCGTACAGGTGCTAGCGTTGCCATGTATCGCATTATTTTTGAAAATTGGGCAATTGATGATGCGGTTAAGGAAATGAAACAAGGTGGTTATGGTTATCATATTATTTGGAAGAATATTGACCGTTTATTCACACCTGAAAATGTAGAATGGATTCAACAACAACTGTCGAATCCATCTTAATGACATCTAAAGTGGAGTTTTAATCTGACTTACGTTGATCTAACGGCACCCAGTCAATTACCCACGCTGATTTCATATTTAGACTTGAATCAGAAGTGATTTTTTTACGAGCAGCATCTGCTGTATCACGGTCTTTCGCAGGTCCAACCATAATACGAATACCCTTACTGGTTGGGCTTGTAGTGACCTTATAGCCTTTAGCTCGTAATTTAGAAACAACTGCATCTGCATTGGCTTGGTTAGCAGCCAAAGCGACTTGAACCATCCACTTTTTATCGCCATTTTCAAGCAGTTCACGCGCTTTTTCAGCCTCTGCTTTTTTCTCAGCTTCTGCTTTTCGTTTAGCATCAGAGGCTTTTTTATCAGCTTCTGCTTGTCGTTTGGCTTCAGCAGCTTTCTTGTCTGCTTCTGCTTGTCGTTTCGCTTCTGCAGCCTTTTTATCTGCTTCTGCTTGTCGTTTAGCTTCAGCTACTTTCTTGTCTGCTTCCGCCTGACGTTTTGCTTCAGTTGCTTTTTTGTCTGCTTCAGCTTGACGCTTAGCATCAGCCGCTTTCTTGTCTGCTTCTGCTTGGCGTTTTGCTTCAGCAGCTTTCTTGTCTGCATCTATTTTTGAAGTATCAGTTGTTTTATTCACCGTATTGGTTTGCTGGCTTTTAGCTTTCGCCTCACCCACTAACTCCGGTGGAATATTATCTGAACTTTCTTGAGCCGCTGTACGGCGCGCATTAATCGCAGCGTACTCTGCTGCAGCTTTACGAGCAGCGTCAGCTTCAGCTTGCTGCTGCATTGCTAAGAACTCAGCTGCACGTGCTTCTTGTTCAGCAACGGCTTTTTCACGCGCACGACGCTGTTCTTCTAGCAACCGTTTTTCAGTTTCAACATCAACCGCAAGAGGTTGTAGTTGTACCATTTGCCCTTCAGTTGTCTGTTTTGGTTTAGTTTGAGTTTTTGGCGATGTGGATGCGGAAGGTTGAACTTCAACCTGTTTTATTTCCTCATTTCCTTTTAGGAGTAATGCTGCCAATAAAACACCACCTCCTAGTAAAACAACGCCACCCATCCAGCGTTGTTTGTTATTCATTGACATTCTTCCAAATACTCCCAAATCGCTTCTAAAGTATGAAACGAACCACAGGCCAAAATCAGCTGATTGTTATTTGTTTGCTCAAGCGCTGATTTAAAAGCCTCTTTGATATTGCCATATTGTTGTACTGTCTGGCCTTGTAAGGCATCATTGAGTTGCTGAATCGGTGCAGCACGCGGCACATTCAATTCAGCAATTTTCCAATGTAAAACAGTAGGTTTCAATAAATCGACTACTGATTTTATATCTTTATCTGCCAGCATTGAAAATACTGCGACAACTTCTGTGTACTGTTTATTGTATTCTAAGAAATTTCGCAATTGCTTTAACAAAAATTCAACACCATGTGGATTGTGCCCAGCATCAAAAATGACCGTCTTCCCATCCACTTGACGCTGTTCAAAACGCCCTGCTAAGCGAGCAGATTGAATACCTTTTTCTAATGCTGACTGAGAAATCTCAAGTCCGCTATTTAAAATGGCCGCAACTGCTCCTGCAATATTTTCAATTGCTAATGTACCTAAAGGAAGTTTTAAAGTGGTTCCTTCCGAAGCAAAGTACCAGTTTTGTCCATCTTCTGCGAGCTTATAGAAATAATCACGATTAACGGTATATAACTCTGCTTGTGAACTTTGTGCTTTATCTTGAATTGCTTGCGGTAATTGTTGCTCACCCGCAAAGATAACCGGAATATGTGGACGAATAATGCCTGCTTTTTCAAAAGCAATTTTTTCGATGGTATCGCCTAGCCAATCTGTGTGATCTAGGCCGATATTAGTAATCACTGCAACGTTGGGATCAATCACATTGACGACATCTAAACGCCCGCCCAAACCGACTTCGAGCACCCATACATCACATTGTTGTTGTTTAAAAATAACAAAAGCAGCCAAAGTGGTTGCTTCAAAAAAAGATAAGCTTAAATCACAATCGCGACGAGCCTGATCGACTTGAACAAAAGCATCAATCAGACTTTGATCATCGACTTCGACTCCACCTAATTTGACTCGCTCATTAAAGCGATAGATATGTGGTGACTGATACAACCCAACTTTATAACCCTGTGCGTTTAATATCGCAGCCAGTGTGGTTGTGGTTGAGCCTTTACCATTCGTTCCGGCTACTGTAAAAACTTTAGCATTAGGCTGAGTTACACCCAGCTTTTCTGCAACAGGAATTACACGTTCCAGACCAAGATCTATCCCTGTAACGTGAACATGGCTCCAATAATTGAGCCATGTATCTAAAGAGTCTATTGAAAGTGGAGCTTGTTGGTTCAAGGTAAGTTCATCAATTTCGATACAAGTCGAGATACAGTATCACGTAAAGCGTGACGATGAACAATCTGATCGATTACACCATGATCAAGCAAATATTCAGCACGTTGGAACGGCTCTTCAAGAGTTTCACGTACAGTCTGCTCAATTACACGCTTACCAGCAAAACCAATCATCGCTTTAGGTTCAGCAATATGGATATCACCCAACATTGCTAAAGAAGCTGTTACACCGCCATACACAGGATGTGTTAATACAACGATATATGGTAAGCCAGCATCTTTTAATTTTTGAATCGCAGCAGAAGTACGCGCCATTTGCATAAGCGATAACATACCTTCTTGCATACGTGCGCCGCCAGAAGCTGCGAAACAGATTAATGGCTGACGTTTTTCAATTGCAAGCTCAGCAGCCTGTACAAAACGATCACCTACAACTGTACCCATTGAGCCGCCCATAAAGTCGAACTCAAAAGCACATGCAATCATATCTACGCCATTTAAGTTACCTTGCATCGCAATTAATGCTTCCGTTTCACCAGTTTTGCTTTGCGCTTCACGCATACGATCTGGATACGGTTTAGAGTCAACAAACTTTAATGGATCTTTAGCAGTAAATTCTTGACCCAATTCAGTTACAACATTATCGAAGAACCAGTTCAAGCGGTCACGAGCTTTCATTCGTAAGTGTTCGTCACATTGTGGACAAACATATGCATTGAAAGAAATTGCTGTACGTGTCACTAGTGCATGACATTCAGGACATTCAATCGTTGGCTCAGTAAATGTTGCTTTGAGAATTTGTTGCTCATCTGCGACTTCAATACCTGGAACCGGACGTTTTGTCCATGGTGTCGAAGGGCTAAGAACTTTCCCTGGTTTCACTTCTTGATTCATACTAACTCATCGAGCGCTGCTCGAAGCTCCTTGACTTTACTCACCGTCTGTTCAACAGCGTCATCCGCTGCCAACGTTGCAAAATTTTTAACGAAAGCACTACCTACAATCACGGCGTCAGCAACATTACCCATTGCTTTTGCTGAGTCGGCATCACTAATACCAAAACCAACACCCACTGGAATATTAGTGGCATTTTTGATTTTTTGAATACGCGCAGCAGCTTCTGCCGTATCAAGTGTTGCTGCTCCAGTTACACCCTTAAGTGAAACGTAGTAAATAAAACCACTTGCCTGATTTGTCACATGTTGAATGCGTTGATCTGTAGAGGTTGGCGCAAGTAAGAAAATTTGGTCCATATCATGTTGTTTCAACACAGCACCAAACTCTTTTGACTCTTCTGGTGGTAAATCCACAAGTAATAAGCCATCTACACCACATTGTTTCGCATGAGAAACAAACTTCTCGTAACCAATCACTTCAACCGGATTCAGATAACCCATTAAAACAACAGGTGTTTCCTGATCCTTCTCACGGAACTCTTTTACCATGTTGAGTGCATCCAACGTGTTAGTCCCTGCTGCAAGCGCACGTTCAGCTGCAAGCGCAATTACTGGACCATCAGCCATTGGATCTGAAAATGGTAAACCAAGCTCAATGACATCTACTCCTGCCGCAACCATTTTATGCAGTAACGGAACCGTTACTTGTGGCTGTGGATCACCCGCCATAACATAAGATACAAGCGCTTTACGTTGTTGGGACTTAAGCTTTTCAAAACGGGTGGCAAGACGTGACATAGGGTTGTGCTTTCCTTGAATTATTTAAAATTGAGGAGTTGTTTGTAGAAATACAAGAACATCGCATTTTAACGCTATTTTTTGTCCATTGAACAGGTCTAACGTTATGGCGATATTCGATTGTATGATTCATACAACCCATGGTGTACATTTATCAATATTTTGAAACTTTTCTCAATGATCAAAGCTTCCTATTTTCGAGCCATTATTAGATCGTCAACTGACCAAAAATTAACCGCATAAAGCTTATTTCTCAATATTTTTATTGGCGAGTTGTAATTCCCTTTTGCGCGTAAGTAAAGTTTGTCCTGTCAAATTTTTATGAGCCCGTGCAAGTGCCGACTGATCCGAATATCCCAACTGTTCAGCAATTGTGGTGAGGCTTTCATTTTGGTGAAGTAATATTTCACAGCGTTTCATGCGTTCAGTATCTAAAATTAATTTAAATGAAGTATTTAATGCCTGTAATTGGCGCTGCAAGCTTCTAACAGAAACATTCAGCTCGATGGCAATATCTTCTATTTTGGGCGCTTGCTGCTTATGCTTAAAGTATTCCTGTACGATCCAATGTATTTGCTGAACTAAATCGGCATGTATTTTCCGCTGAACTAAAGCTTCTTCAGCTTGTTTCACCAAAAGTTGCACCAAAGTTGGGTCTGCATGTTGAGGGCGAACATTTAAACTTTCACTTGCAAAAGTTAATGCATAGTAAGGCCGCTCAAATGACAATTTGCACTGAAAGAAACGTTGATAGTGAACCACTGCTCCACGCGCTCGGTGTACGAACTCTACATGCTGTAAAAGAAACTCATGTAAAGGGGCGATCTGTTTAGCAAGCTGTACCATTGCGGCCAAGGTCAGCTCACTTAGTAGAATATTACTGTCATCGACCAAAGGCCAATATAGGCGAATTTTGGAGGCATCCTGTTCAATTTGTATAGGGACAACCTGTGCACCATCAATGACCAAACGATGAAACTTTGCAATATACTCCACCACTTGACCTAAGGTATCACTTCTGGACGCCATATAACCCAAGACCCCAAAGTTGGCAGGGGTAATACAGGCTGCCATCTCTAAAGCCAAATTAGTCACATTTAATCGCGTTTCAGTTATCTCTAAAAGTTCAATAAAAAGGTCTAAAGAAGATTGAGCATCTATAGAAGCAGATAAAATATTTTGGACTTGACGTGTTTGAATTTCACTTAAATTAAGTGTCTGCCAATCTATTCCCTTTTCTTTTAAATACGTATTCCAAAGGTAGAAGTAACCATTTGAGATAGTAAATTCTTGCATGGCGCGTCCTTTTTACTGCCATTTTGTCGCAAACTGTATAAAAATTGGCGATAACTGTCAAAACAAAGCCGACCACTCGCGACATACTAATGAAAAGATTATAGTTGCGAGAAATAAAAGATGAACGCACATGTTTCTTATCAGGTCGAACCAGTAGTTCGTAAAGATCTCGATTTTCATTTAAACGAAGCACCTCGCTTTTGGTTTAACAATGACCCTTTTTTAACTCGTATGTTTGATGCACTCAGCTTAACCTTTCCAGATGGAGAGCGTTACTTCATTGAATGTGTGCGTATGTTCCGCGATAAAATTGATGACCCTGAACTACAAAAACGAGTTGCGGATTTTATTAAACAAGAAGCTCAACACGGTATTGCACATGACAAAATGAATCAGCTCATGAAAGAGCAAGGCATGCCTGTTGACCAGTTCACAACCACCCTTAAAAAGATTTTCCGCTTTGAACTAACAAAACGTTCACCACAATATAATATTGCCATGACCGCTGCCGCTGAACATTTAACAGCGTTAATGGCAGAAACCTTTTATAGCCATAAAAAAACTTTAGAAAACGCTCATCCTTATGTTCGAGCACTGTTTGCTTGGCATGCCATTGAAGAAATGGAGCACCGCGATGTTGCCTTTGATGTCATGAGACAGGTGGGAGAAGTTCCAGAGTCAACACGTCGCTTTGTGCTTGTTTTAACAACCGTACTCATGTTCGGTTTTACGCTTTACCGTACCAATATCATGTTGAAATGTGATGGCTTTAGTCCAAGAGAAAGACTTTTGATGAACCTTAAAGGTTTACCTTGGTTCTTTGGCAAAAATGGCACATTAACAGCTATGAAAAAACAATATATGGATTGGTTTAAAAAAGATTTTCATCCAAGCCAGCATCCTGTTATTCGTCAGTATCCTGTTTGGATTGAAACACTCGAAAAGACAAATGACCCTATTGCAGCGGGTGAAGCATTTTGGCAAGCAGGTTTATAACCTGCTTGTTACCATTTTGCATAATGTTGTTCTAGTAAACCGTATTGTTCTTTGCAATTGATTATATCGGTTGTCTCATGCTCAATCGTGCCGCTAATTTTAGCTTGCCATTGATTGAACTGACTGCCAATCATTCTTAAGTTTATATTTTCATATCGGCACCACCCAATATGCACTTGTAGATTAAGTTTTTGATCTAGAGAACTAATTTGCCAAAGTTCATCATTTACTTTTTCAAATAAAACGTCTGTGAGCGGAAATAAAACTCCGTTAATCCATAGGCAGTTTTCATTACCAAAGCTTTCATTAACACCAGAGGCCAGATTTAACCCAATACGACGCCCCTGTTCATCCCAGAAGTTACATGAGAGCCAGAACCAAGCTGTTTCAGGACGTAAAAATCCGCAAGTATCATCTAGCGATGCAAATGTCTTTTCATCAAATTGTACAACTTGATTTTGCTTATTAATGAACATTCCCTCTACAGCCAAAGTGGTCTGCTTTTGGGTATAGGTCCAACCATTGATGCCTGTTGGTGTACACAAGCTTAAAATATCTGTTCCGGCGCAGAAAATACGAGCGCTCAGACAAATTTCCCCATATTTAGTCACCCGAATGTATCGCACACCATTGGCATGCTGAATATCGAACTGATAAGGCGATTTAGAAAAATAACTTTGATTAAACAAAGGCTGTTCATCAAGATAAGTCTTATGACCTAACGGCTGAATAGCATTCCACTCAATGACTTGCCCTGTTTCATGATCATAGATATAGAAAAACCCGTGTCCAACCCAACCAATATCTGCGATGGCCAGACCAATACTATAATGTTTATGTTGAATGCCACAGAATTTAAACTTCTTATATTTTAATTGTTTGCGCCAGCCTTTTAGGACTTTACCATAAGGAGTTTTATAAATATAACGTTGGACATGAATGGTAGACGGTACAGATTCAAAACGCCCATAACGAGGCTGTCCATTTTCTTGAATTAAATCCATTTACCCACTTCCATATGAATATTAGATTTCAAATGACCTATCCCACAGTCAAATATGTATTTTCCCAAATTGTTGCAGCAAAATCGCCTTTTATTAAATGAATATAACGGCCTGCCACGCAATCTATCGCTAAACAGTCATCAATATCAATGACCCGGTCTGTATGTGCTTTTTGCCACTGCCGATCTATAAATTGTTTACCTAATTGTTTGGCAACTACCGTGTTGGGTGCCACCACAAACTCATAACGATGAAGTTCACCGAATTCACTTGCATTATATCCACCTAGATTAATTAAATATAACTTTAAATCATCTGGTTGTGGAGCAGCATCTGTAAAATGAATTTGATAGTTCTGTCCTTGAGAACTAACTCCTGAGAGCTTAGCCCAAGCATCAATATGTAATCCTTGAGCCTCACCAAACCAAGCTTGTTTAAGTTGAGGATAAACTTCTTCCAAAGTATCTCCTACAGCCATGACCACATCATGAACTTCTGTATTAGCACGTGCATGACGCCCGCCCAACATCACCATAAACAAGCTTGGCATTGTATCCTCTTACATCTCGACCATTTCTACGCCATCAATGCGTGCAACTGTCATTAAGTCTTTATCGCCACGGCCTGAAACAGTCGCAATAATAATCTGATCTTTAGACATCGTCGGTGCAAGCTTAGACACATAGGCCATCGCGTGCGAGCTTTCAAGCGCAGGAATAATCCCTTCGATTTTGGTTAAGTCACGAAAACCTTGAAGAGCCTCTGTATCATTAATCGGCACGTACTCTACACGCTTCATATCTTTCAAGAAGCTATGTTCAGGACCAACACCCGGATAATCAAGGCCCGCCGAGATACTGTGTGTCTCAATAATCTGGCCCTGTTCATCACTCATTAAATAAGTACGGTTACCATGTAATACACCCACATGACCCGCATTTAAAGGCGCAGAGTGTTTACCAGTCTCAATACCAAAACCAGCGGCTTCAACACCATACATTTTTACACTGGCATCGTTTAAGAACGGATAGAACAAGCCCATTGCATTTGAACCACCACCTACACAAGCAACTAATGCATCTGGTAAGCGACCTGCTTGCTCCAAAATCTGTTTACGAGCTTCACGGCCAATAATTGACTGGAAGTCACGAACAAGTTGAGGGTAAGGATGCGGACCTGCAACTGTACCAATCACATAATACGTCGTATCAACGTTGGTTACCCAGTCACGCATTGCTTCATTCATGGCATCTTTCAGCGTTTTAGAACCGCTTTGTACAGGAACAACTGTAGCACCCAACAAACGCATACGATAAACGTTCATCGCTTGACGCTTAACGTCTTCAGCGCCCATATAAACAACACATTCGAGACCTAAACGTGCTGCAATTGTTGCTGTTGCTACACCATGCTGGCCTGCACCAGTTTCGGCAATAATACGTTTTTTACCAGAAAGCTTTGCCAATAACGCCTGACCAATCGTGTTATTTACCTTGTGTGAACCTGTATGGTTTAAGTCTTCACGTTTAAGGTAAATTTGCGCACCACCTAACTCTTTTGACCATCGCTCAGCATAATAAAGTGGACTAGGACGACCTACATAGTAGGCGAGGTCACGGTCGAATTCTGCCAAAAACTGTTCATCATTTTTCATGCGGGAATAGAGATTTTCCAAATCTTCTAATGCCGCCATTAAAGTTTCTGACACAAAACGTCCGCCATGGATACCGAAATGCCCATTTGCATCTGGGAATTGGGTATAGTCAATCACATTATTTTGCTGATCCACGTTGGACTCCTTGCATAAATCGTTCAATGAGTTGTTGGTCTTTTATACCTTTTGCGGACTCTACGCCTCCGCTCACATCTACTGCAAAAGCACCGGTAGTATGAATAGCGTCAATGACATTGTCAGGGGTTAAACCACCTGCCAAGATTAATGGAATATCAAGTTTTGGGAATTTAGACCAGTCAAACTGATGTCCTGTGCCCCCTTTGAGCTCAGGATGCCACGCATCGAGCAATACAGCACTGGCACCAGCTGCCTGATATTTTTGAATTTCAGCAACTACATCCAAATCAGGTTTAACCTGAATCGCTTTATACCAGCGACGTTTACAATGGCGAGCAATTTCCTGACATTGTTCTGGAGTTTCATCGCCATGTAGTTGTAATACATCTAGGGGAACACAATCAAGTACATCCTGAATTTCAGTAACACTCGCGTTTACAAACAAACCCACCATTTGTACATAAGGCGGAACGAGTTTTGCTAACTCTTCTGCCTGTTCAACTGTTACATGTCTTGGGCTTGGCGGAAAAAAAACAAAACCAATCGCATCTGCTCCAGCAGCAACAACTGCCTGAACATCTTGAGTACGAGTAATTCCACAGATTTTTGCTCGTGTACGTTTTTGGTTTGATTGGCTCATGATCTGCCTAAACTACAACCATTTCTTAAAATAAGCGCCATTGTAATGCAATTTTTGTCCCTTGCGTAAAAGTTCTCTGGGAATTGCTCCAAATGACATTGTATGAAGTAAATCGCCACTTTATACTGCGTAAAATTGGAAGCAAGTGTAAGCAATTCATGCTTTAGGGAAGCTGGTGAAAGTCCGGCACTGCCCCCGCAACGGTAACAATGTAAAGCATATTTTTTAAGTCGTTCTCGACTTACACCACTGCAGTAATGTGGGAAGGTGAATATGTCCATAAATTAAATATGGCGCTGAAGTCCGGAGACCTACTTGTTTCATCTATCTACCCGATCATTCACGTGGGGTGAATGTATGGAGCATGTTATGTCTAAGTCTTTTCAACCTACTCGTCTAGTATGGGCTATCGCTATTGCGATGGGGTTTTCATCTGTTATTTTTGCTGAAGATACAACAAACGCAACTCAGCTCGATCCAATTGTGGTAACTGCTTCAAAAAGTGCTGAAAAAGCAAGTGAAGTTCCGGCGCGTATTTCTGTAATCTCTAAACATGAAATTGAAAAAAACCCTGTTTTAAATTTATCTGATGTATTACAAAAAGATGCATCTATTTATATAAAGCAATCTGGTGGCGTTGGTCAGCTCACAGACCTATCTTTACGCGGTGGGCAAACGGGTTCGACATTATTATTGAAAAATGGCGCTCGCTTAAATACTCAAAATGGCTTAGGTCCTGTTTTACCTGAATTTATTAACCTATCAGATGTAGACCAAATCGAAATTTTAAAAGGCCCAGCATCTGTTCAATATGGTTCAGATGCTATTAGTGGCGTAGTACAACTAATTTCAAATAATCCAACAAAATCTGGAGCAAGTTTAACAGGTGTGTATGGTGAAAACCGTACTTATAAGACACTTGTAAATGCAGATTATGTAGATGACAGTGGTTTTTACGCAAGTATCGGTGGTCAACGGATGGAGACTGATGGTACTAGTATTATCAATATACAAGATAAAAGTGAAAAAGCAGCATTTGACCAAAAAGGATATAATGCAAAAGTTGGTTATAGTAATGATGTAATTAACACAAGCTTAGCAATTGACCAAAATCAAGGTACGAATAACTATACTACGAACTATTCAACGAATAATGCAAAACGTAATTTTGAAAATCGTCTAGTAAATTGGTTGGCTAGTTATAAGGCTTCTTCTGATTTGGTCTTAAACGCACGTTATTCTCACTATCTTGATAAAACCGAACAAGTAGTTTATCAAAGCCACTTTAATACGACCTCTGATGAAGGGGACATAAATGCCAAATGGAATTTTGTACCAAATCAGAATATTTTAGGGGGTGTTACATACAATAGATCAAAATATGATGCTAGCTCATCTCCTGAAGCGGTAAGAGATATCAGTTCTACAGGCTATTATTTACAACATCAATATAACAATAATGGTATTCACACTCAGGTTGGTGTTCGAGTTGAAGATAATGATTGGTTTGGTACCCATACTGTTGGACAAGCTGCTATTCGTTATCAAATCTCGCCTCTAACAAGTATCTACACTAACATTGGTACTGCATTCAAAGCACCAACTCTTGAACATCTATATGGCTCTTACGGCTATGATTTTTATAGTAATCCTGATCTAAAACCTGAAGAAAGCAAGTCATATGAAATTGGTATAGATCAGAAATTTAATTATGGCATTTCTGCCTATCTTTCTGGCTACTATACAGATGTTAAAAATTTAATTAGTTATGGTGCTATAAATGGTAAAACAACATATATCAACTCAAATAAAGCTGATATGAAAGGTGGTGAAATCGGTTTCAAGTGGTCTAAGGAGAATATCTTTGTTAATGCTGAATACGCTTATGTAGAAGCTAGAGATAAAGATAAAGACATAGATGCCCCTTATCGTCCCCGTCAAACATATACTTTAACTGCAGGCTATGATGATGGTATTTATGGGGTGAATGCTTCTCTAGTCTCACGTTCTAAAGCAAACGCACAAAATATTGAAAACTCAGTTAAAGTTCCAGGTTATGCAACTATTGATTTAAATGCTTTTTGGAATATGAATCCAAATATCAAGTTATTTACAAACATCCAGAATATTGGTGATGTACGTTATAACACTGCATATAATGCTCAATCGTCATTCTCTCCGGAATACTGGTATATCAACGGTGGTCGCCAAGCTTCTGTTGGCGTAACTTTCCGTTATTAATTTTTCACCCTCATTATAAAAATATTTTCTTAACTCCAGTTTCGGGGTAATGTTCTGACCGACATTATCCCTTTTTTATGTTCAGGATATCCATCATGGGACACCGTTTAAGCAAAATCTATACACGCACAGGCGATTCAGGTACCACAGGTTTAGGCGATGGTTCTCGTGTTGCCAAGGATGATTTACGAATTACGGCACTTGGTGATGTTGATGAACTCAACGCCATTATTGGGGTACTTCGTGCTCAAATCACAGCTAGTCAAGTAACTAATAAGGCTGATTGGGATAAAAGCTTAAGTCTGATTCAACATTGGCTTTTTGATTTAGGTGGAGAGGTTTGTATTCCAAATTACAATCTACTCCAGCCCGTTTGTATTGAATTTCTTGAAAAAGAAATTGACCGTATGAATGAAGACTTACCGATGCTTAAGGAGTTTATTCTACCATCTGGTTCTTTATCTTGTAGCTATGCTCATCAAGCTCGTGCCGTTTGTCGTCGTGCAGAGCGATCACTCATGTCGGTGCAAACTCGTGATCAAAATATTCAAGCTACAGCACTTCAACTTTTAAACCGTCTATCTGATTGGCTATTTGTCGCATCGCGTGCTTTACAGCGTGCCGAAGGCGGACAAGAAGTACTTTGGCAAAAAAATATTAATGAGATTATTTAAAAATAGATTAGATTAAACATGGTCTCTGCTCTTTTTAAAGAGACCATAATCAAAAGATTTCATAGAAGAAAATTATGCGCATTATTGGTCACCGTGGTGCACGCCGAGAAGCTCCTGAAAACACGTTAGGTGGGTTTCAGCACATAAAAGACTTAGGTATTCGTGGTGTCGAATTTGATATTCGTCAGCTTCAAGACCAAGAGTTAGTTGTTATTCATGATGACAGTTTTTTACGTACATCTGGAGTCGATCAAGTTGTAGAGCAGTCGACTTTGGCTCAAGCGTTGTCATTCGATCATCGTCAAAGCTGGCCCAATTGGCCAACTTCTGAACCAACACCGACCCTTACAGGTGTTTTAAACTTACTTGATAATTTCGATCATATTGAAGTTGAGGTTAAAGCTGTAAGAGATATGGCGTTAGCCGAACAACTCGTTCAAAAGCTTGAGATGGAATTACAGGGCTTTGAGAAAGTCGTAACCATCACAAGTTTTGATCTTCAAATTCTAACTGCTTTACGCGATATAAACTCTCAATTTAAACGCGGATTGTTAGTTGAGCTTCCAGTTGGGGCAACGGCAATTAAACTCGCGCATCAATATGGTTGCGGTCATATTGGTTGGCACGACCAGCTTGCAACAGATGAAATGATTCAATTGTCACATCAAGCTGATTTGAACATCAGTGTCTGGACAGTAAATGATGTAGAAAGAGCAAAAAGGCTGCGTGATTTAGAGGTTCAGGGCTTAATTACAGATATTCCAACCACGATGTTACAAGCCCTATAAATATAAAAAAGGTGGTAAAAACCACCTTTTATTTCTTTTGTGCCTGAATGAGGCGCTGACCACTCTGGTCAAGTAGATATAGCGTATTACCTACGAGTTGAAAGCGTTGAATACGTTGCAAAGCATCTACCAGCTCTGCTTCTTGAGCCAAAGCACCATCACAGCTTGTATGACCTGCATTTACTTGCATATCAAGTTTTTGCTGACTGAAATTAAAGGTATAACGACCAAAAACAGCATTACAGCCAGTATGGCCCGATACTGTTTTGACTGCTGAGTTCAGTGAAAGAGTTGGCCATTGGTTAAAGAATTTTGCCTTATGACCACTGATCTGAGTGATCTGCCAATCAATATCTTGAATGCCATCTGGACTCACTCTCTTTTTTACAACAGGTGCTTGAGTCTGATGAGCTGTTCTTTTTGTTTGAACTTTTTTCGTACTTTGTTCGGGTGCACTTTGACATGCGGCTAATACAAGACTGATTGTGACCAAGACACATTTCAATGATAATTTTCTTGCAATATCAATGCTGTTCTTTTTTTTCAATCGTTGTACGTTCATTAAACAACTTCTCCTGCTTGAAAAACTCTTTGACATAGTTTAATTCTGTTACGGTTCTTTCAATACATCTGTACAATAATGCTAGTGATTCTCACTAAGCACGTGCTAATATGAAGGATAGAATAGCAATATATCTTGATGATTGGTTTTGCTATGTCGTTTTGTCTTTGTACCTTGTTTCACAAGGATTCTAGGAGCGCTGCCGGATATGACTTCCGCCCCACTCAAAGCCCCAATTAACTGGACCGCTAGCATTACCTTAATTGGTTTACCAATTCTTGCCGCAATAATAATCCCGATTTATGCGTATTATTATGATTTTAGTGTAAGCGCATGGGTAAGCTTATTTTTTCTTTTAGCTCTAAGTAGTATGGGGATTACTGCTGGTTACCATCGCCTTTGGGCTCACCGAGCTTATGAAGCGTCGTTACCGCTTAAAATTCTTTTAATGATCGGTGGAACATTTGCCGTGCAAAATAGTATTTTGTTCTGGGCATCTGGTCACCGTACTCACCATCGACATGTTGATGATGTTGATGAAGATCCATATTCAATTGAGCGTGGTTTTTGGTATGCGCATATGGGTTGGATGATCCGTGATCATTCACCATCTGAGCCAGACTTTAAAAATGCACCAGACCTACTCAATGATAAATTGGTCATGTTCCAGCATAAATACTATGGTTTACTCGTAGTTGCTGTTCATGTTGGTATTTTAGGCTTAATCGGTTGGGCAACTGGCGACCTATGGGGTGTAGTACTCTTGGGTGGTCTAGTACGTTTAATCATTAGCCATCAAGTTACATTCTTTATTAACTCACTTTGTCATATGTTTGGTAAACGTCCTTATACAGACGAAAACTCAGCACGTGATAATTTCTGGTTAGCCATTGCCACTTGGGGCGAGGGTTACCACAACTATCACCATATCTTCCAATACGACTATCGTAATGGTGTGAAATGGTGGCAATATGACCCAACTAAATGGTTGATCTGGTCATGTTCTAAAATTGGTTTAGCTAAAAATTTACGTCGTATTCCAAGCTTTAATATTAAGAAAGCAGAACTGGCGATGAAATTTAAATACGCTGAACAAGACCTCGCTATTTATGGTCATGATGTAAATGCAGACATTACTCAAATGAAGCAACGTATTGCACAAGAGTACGAAGCATTTACACACACCTTAAATGATTGGGCAAAACTTAAAGAACAAGAGTTACAAGCTAAAAAAGCAGCAATGGCTGAAAAGATTCATAGAATGGATCATAAGCTTAAAGTTGATTTTCAATTGCTTGAACATCGTCTAAGTCATCACCGTGAATGCTTAGAAACACTCATGCGTAGTGTTAAAAAGAATACCAATGTGGTGTCAGACTAAAATAAATTCTGAACTAAAATAGCTCTTTCGGGAGCTATTTTTATGCCTGCTTTTTAACTATGGTATAGTGAAATCTGCTCTTTCTATTTTGCTAAGCCTATGCAGTTTAATCCGCTCTACCCTTCACTTCCGTCTAAATTATTTCATGTTCAGCAGCCATCACCTTTACGTGGTGCAAAAGTAGGACATTTTAACAGTGCTTTGGCTGATGAACTACAATGGTCAGAAGACGATAAAAATGCATGGGTTGAGATCTGTAGTGGACAGCGTACATTCCCTGAATTTCCACCTTTGGCAATGGTCTATGCGGGTCACCAATTCGGACAATGGGCAGGACAACTCGGAGATGGGCGTGGCTTACTGATTGCGCAAATACTCAATACAAAGGGTCAAACCATCGATCTACACCTCAAAGGTGCAGGCCCTACCCCTTATTCAAGAATGGGGGATGGACGAGCAGTATTACGCTCTGTGGTACGTGAATATTTAGCCGGACATGCTTTAAATGCTTTAGGCGTCGCATCTAGTCATGCAGTCGGTTTCACAACCTCGACTCAAGGCGTACAGCGTGAAAAATTAGAGTTAGGCGCAATGCTACTCAGAACATCTGAATGCCATATTCGTTTAGGGCACTTTGAATGGATTAATCAATATGCTCCTGAATTGCTGTCAGAATTCACTCAAAAATGTATTGAATGGCATTATCCAGAATGCCTAGAAACCGAAAATCCAACTTTATCTTTTGCCAAAAAGGTGGTTGAGCGTACTGCGATCATGATTGCAAAATGGCAATTGGTTGGGTTTGCTCATGGTGTGATGAATACTGATAACTTAAATATTACCGGCTCAACACTCGATTTTGGGCCATATGGTTTTATGGAGCGATTCCGCCCCAACTGGATCAACAATCACTCAGATTACCAAGGTCGTTATACTTATCAAAATCAACCGAGTATAGGCCATTGGAACTTATGGACGTGGTTAAATAACTTAATCCCTCTCGCTGAACCTGAGCAAAAAGATGAGTTCAAAGAAGAGTTAGCACGTTGCTTAGAACAATTTGAACCAATCTTTTTAGAACACTATGGACAAGGTTTATGTCAAAAAATGGGTCTTCCTCATTTCCATAAAGACAGCCTTGATTGTAGTTTTGCGTTTTTAAGAATCTTACAAACTGAAAAACTCGATTACACTCAAAGTTTTATTCGTCTTCAAAATAAAGAATACAAAGCTTTACGAGATGACTGTCTTGATATTAGACAGTTTGATGAGTTTCTTAGCCAATATGAAAGCATTCGTGAACATCAAGATACTGATGAGCTGGATGCCAATATGCAAAAAGCAAATCCAGTTTATGTTTTACGGAACCACATGGCGCAGCGCGCTATTGAAGCAGCTGAACGCGATGATTTTAGTGAAGTAGATCGTTTATTTAAACTACTTAATCATCCTTACACAAGACAACCAGAGCTTGAGCAACCACAAGATTTAGGGCCGTTACCAAGTGATGTTCCAGATGTAGCAGTAAGCTGTTCATCTTAATATTAAAAAACTAAACTCTCTTAAGTCATTCTTAACACTTAAGAGAGTTCATTGAGTATAAAAAATAATATATGAAAATTAGCTCCATCATTATTTGCACACTTCTTATAGTTCCACTGGGAATCGCTTTTTATAATTATGAAAAATATTTACCGACTTTTACCTCAAGCCATCAAGCGCTCTCAAAAGAAGAAATATTAGAACTTATAAAGACCAAGCCAGTTACCTCAATTGAAGTGTTTAAAAACCAACGCCTACTTCTACTTAAAAATAATGAAGAGGTAATTCGGCAATATCCGATTCGTCTCGGCTTTAATCCTAAAGGACATAAACACTTTGAAAATGATGGTAAAACACCTGAAGGAATTTATTCTATAGATTGGCGAAACTCCAAAAGTGCGTACTATAAATCTCTGCATATTTCCTATCCCGATGCGAAAGATATTGCTTATGCCAAGCAACATAATCAACCAACGGGAGGAGATATCATGATTCATGGATCCGTTCCAAAATCCTTACTATCGATGCCTTTTAGCTCGAATTATATGCCCCATAAGGATTGGACCTTAGGATGTATCGCTGTTAGAAATGTAGATATAGATGAAATTTGGCAATTAGTGCCTAATCACACCAAGATTATAATTTATCCATAACTCTTTAAAACTATCCACATTTTCTGTGGATAACATTGTGGTTATCCACAGAATAACTTTTATAAAGACTTACTCTTCAGGATATTCGAAGCGATAACCTACACCATAAACTGCTTGAATCCACTCATGGCGGTTACCAGTTTCAGCCGCTTCACTAATTTTTCGGCGCAAGTTTTTAATATGGCTGTCAATCACACGATCGGCAACATCAAAGCTGTCCGGATTAATGTGATCCAATAATTGTGCACGTGAATAAACTTGCCCCACATGCTCTAAAAATAGCTCAAGTAAGCGAAATTCGGTTGGCGTTAAGCTCAACGATTTTTGTTGATACCAAATTCTTTGTTGTGCTTTATCGATGCGGAAAGAATCATTTTGCTCAGGCTCGGCCTTACGCTCTAAACGACGTAGCACAGCTTGTACACGAGCAACTAACTCTTTCGGACTAAATGGCTTACATACATAATCATCAGCACCCATGTTAAGACCTAATACTCGGTCAATTTCTTCGGTACGGGCAGTGACCATAATAATCGGTAAGTCTGACTGTTCACGAACTTTACGGCAAATCGTTAAACCATCCATTCGTGGAACCATTAAGTCCAGAATCATTAAATTAGGTTTACGTTGCTGGAAACTCGCATAGGCATCTTGACCATCATGAAACATACTTACTTCAAAACCGGCAGCTTCAAGATAATCACGCACCAAATGCGCTAATTCGACTTCATCTTCAACCAACATCACATGTTTCATGAGATATTTTTCCTTTTATATTTAACTCTGCTTTTTAAAAGTAAGTACACAACGTAAACCACCTAATGGTGAATGTTCAAAACTGAGTGTACCACCAAGCGCCTGCGCAATCTTACAAGACAAAGCTAAGCCCAGCCCTGTTCCACCTGTACTACGCGTACGCGAATCATCTACGCGATAGAAACGTTCACCTAAACGGGATAACTGCTCATCACTTAAACCATAAGGACTATCATCGACATATAACGTCCACTCTTGAGGAGTCTGACTTGTATGAATATGAATTTTGCCACCTGTTTCTGTGTAACGAATACTATTACTAATTAAATTAACAATAATCTGTTTAAACCGATCACGGTCTAATAATAGCGGAGAACTTGTTCCTTCAACTTGAATTTCGAGACCAGCCTGCTCAAGTTTGGGTTTAAAGTTTTCAACTTCTTGTAATACCACTTCCCATGGATTTACAGAACTCAAATAACACTTAAGCTGCTGAGCATCTGCCTGCGCTAAGTCTGCAAGGTCTTGGGTCAATTTTTTCAGACTTGAAACCTGACGCATCATTGCATCTAAATGTTCAGGGGTTGCTTTTCGAATCCCGTCTTGCATCGCTTCAATTTGCGCTTGCAATACAGCCAAAGGAGTTTTTAACTCATGAGAAGTATCGGCCACCCATTGACGTCGTGACTCTTCATGCTGATGTAAAATCTCTGCCAAATGGTTCAATTGAGTTGATAAATCACCTAACTCATCATTTCGCTTAATGACTACTTGATGTTGATAATTTCCTTTGGTTAATTCATTCGTTGCATTTAATAAACGCTGAATTGGCTTTTTAAAATAAGTCGCCATTAACAGCGCTGCAACTAGACTTGATAGTAAAGTTAAAGCATAAATTAAGAGTAAATAACGCTTTTGATTACTAAAGAAATTAATACTCAAAGCATCTTCTTTATCTAAAACTGGCTTTAAACCTAAATATCCAACAACTTGATTGTTTAAAATAATCGGGCGAAATGACATCTGATCTGAAGAAGGCGGTTCACCTACAACAAACTGGTGCCGTGCATCATATAAAGATAAACGGGAACTCAAACCCAAACGGTCTGGCAAAGCAATAAAACGCTTCTTCCCATTTTGGGTTTCAATATCTTTTAGGCTTCCCTTCTTTGACTTATTTTTATCATCACTTGGACGAAACTGGTTTGCACTTAACGGGAATCTTAGCCCTTCAAAGGGTTGATATTGAGAAGGTAAATTTTGCTCAAGCGTTCTTAACTCTTCATCACTAAAAATAGTATTTTTATTGGTCGGTGCAACTTGCGGTGAAATATTAATAAGGGCATGTTCATCGAAAGAATGCTGCTGTATGGCAATATCATATTGGCGACGAAGCCACCACTGTGAGAGACGATCATAGTCGTCAGGAGCTGCCGTACCTTCGATTTGTAAAATCTGTGCCTGAATCGCATTTCCCCAATCATGGTACACGGTATAGACATCACCCAAATTGGTAATGAGACGATCTAGCTTCTGCATTTCAACGTCAGCCACGTATTTGGCAAAGTTCTTTTGCATTGTCCAGTGCAAAACGCTCAAGCTTGCCGTCGCAATAAGCAATGTGGTGAGCAAGACTGTCAAAAATAACCGTAATGCAATGGGAACACGTAGAACGTTCAAAAGCACTCTCTCATTTTTACCCTATATTTTGCATTGTAACCAACAACGAAAAGAAAAACTCTCCATTGTTTCTACATCTTTATTATCTAATCTTTAACCCATCAGTAAACACAACATTAAAGGGCTTTAGATATGAAAATGACGGCAAAAATTGCATTATTCAGTGCGGCAATTGTAACAATGGGAAGTTTGGCTGCATGTCAATCGACAACTCAACCACCTAAACCAGAGCGTGGAATGATGAAAGATGGCCCACGTGAGGGTCACCACCGTATGAAGCACCGTGAGTTCACTCCAGAACAAAAAGCTGCATGGGAACAGCGCCGCGCAGAACGTCAAGCTCGCTTTGAACAAATCCAAAAAGCATGTGATGGTAAAGCGAATGGACAAACAGTAAATGTTCAAGTTGGAGATAAGACACTTGAAGGTACTTGTAACCTTCGTTTTGAACCAAAGCGCCCTCAACCACCAGTTAACGCTCCTGCTCCAGTACCAGCTCCAGCAAAATAATTCTAAAATTATGAAACAAAAAGGCGCCTATAGGCGCCTTTTTGTTTATACATAACTGTTTACGATTTTGACTATTTGTATCATATAAACATAACCAAAAGTGTTTACACTCAAAGCACTTAGCTAGTTTAAGCATTTTTTTCTTGACTTTGCAGTCACAAAGTAAAGGTCCTGAGGTGCTTGTGCAGTTATGCAAGTTGTTGCACGATGTAATAGTCCAAGGTGCCTCATGGCACATTCTCATAGATTAAGATTATAACTCTGGTTTCACCAGTATTGAGGAACCCGATATGCCACAATACAAAGCGCCCTTACGTGATATGCAATTTGTTTTGCATGAATTATTAAATGCTGAAGAACACTATGCAAAATTACCTGATTTCCAAGGTAACGTAAGCCGTGAATTGGTTGATCAATATTTAGAAGCTGCTGCTGACTTCTGTGAAAATGAACTTTCTCCTTTAAACCAAGTTGGCGACCGCGAAGGTTGTACTTGGAATGATGGCGTAGTCACTACTCCAACAGGTTTTAAAGAAGCTTATCAAAAATATATTGAACTTGGCTTTCCGTCTTTATCAGCTGAAGAACAATACGGTGGTCAGGCCTTACCTAACTCTTTAGGTATTGCAATTTCTGAAATGGTAGGTAGCTCGAACTGGGCATGGGGCATGTACCCAGGCTTGTCTCACGGAGCTGTACGTACATTAGAACATCACGGTTCTGATGAACAAAAAAATACTTATTTACCAAACCTTGTTTCAGGTGTTTGGACAGGTACGATGTGTTTAACTGAGTCTCATGCAGGTTCAGATTTAGGTATTATCCGCACTAAAGCAGAACCAAATGCAGATGGTAGCTATGCAATCTCTGGCGAGAAAATCTTTATCTCTGCTGGTGAACATGACATGGCTGAGAACATCATCCATATCGTTCTTGCTCGCCTACCTGGTGCACCAAAAGGTACTAAAGGTATCTCATTATTCATCGTTCCTAAATTCAATGTAAATGCAGATGGAACTATTGGTGAACGTAATGCGGTACGTTGTGGTTCTATCGAACACAAAATGGGTATTCACGGTAACGCGACTTGTGTCATTAACTTTGACCAAGCTAAAGGTTACTTGATTGGACCTGAAAACCGTGGTTTGAACTGTATGTTCACCTTCATGAACACAGCACGTATTGGTACTGCTGTTCAAGGTTTAGCAGCGTCTGAATCATCTTTCCAAGGTGCGTTGACTTACGCGAAAGAACGTTTAGCAATGCGTTCACTTTCTGGTCCTAAAGCTCCAGAAAAAGAAGCAGATCCTATTATCGTTCACCCTGCTGTTCGTAACATGCTTTTAACTCAAAAAGCGTTTGCTGAAGGCGGGCGTGCTCTTGTTTACTTACTTGCTCAATACGCAGATATCGTTGAAAAAGGCGAAACTGAAGAAGAGCGTAAGTTTGCTGACAACATCTTGTCTTTATTGACTCCAATTGCAAAAGCATTCTTAACTGAAACAGGTTCTGAATCTGCTAAGCACGGTGTACAAGTCTTCGGTGGTCATGGCTTTATTTCTGAGCATGGCATGGAGCAAATCGTACGTGATACACGTATTGCTTGCTTATATGAAGGTACAACCGAAATTCAAGCACTTGATTTGTTAGGTCGTAAAGTATTGCAAACTCAAGGTGCAATGCTACGTGACTTCACTAAGATCATCCATAAATTCGTAGAAGCAAACAAAGACAACGCTGCTATGAAAGAATTTGTTGAACCGCTTGCGGCACTTAACAAAGAATGGGGCGATCTTACTATGCAAATTGGTATGCGTGCGATGCAAAACCCAGATGAAGTCGGTGCTGCTGCTGTAGATTACCTATACTTCGCAGGTTATATCACTTTAGCTTACCTATGGGCTCGTATGGCGCTTGTAGCACAAGAGAAATTGGCAGAAGGTACAACCGATGTTGACTTCTACAATGCGAAAGTAACTACTGCTCGTTTCTACTTCAAGAAAATCTTGCCACGTGTACGTTCTCATGTAGATGTGATCGCTGGTGGTCTAGATCCATTAATGTCATTAGACGCTGAACATTTCGCTTTCTAACCATAGTTAGTTGCGATATGCAATGTTAAAAAACAAAAAAGGACTGCTCAGTTTTGACGGTCCTTTTTTTATAAAATCAATGATAAATTTACACTTTAAATTCCATATCCATTTCGTTTTACAGGATATCTAGCACAGGCCAATGTGCACAAAAAAGGTGAACGATTATGCCAATTTACAATGCTCCTTTAGCTGATATGAAATTCATCTTAAATGATGTATTTAAAGCAGAACAATTTTGGCAGTCTAATGAGAAACTCGCTCATGTAGATGCTGCAACAGCTGAAGCAATTTTAGAAGAAATGGCTAAATTTGCTCAGAACGTGACTCATCCATTAAACCGTACCGGTGACGAAGAAGGCGCTCGCTATGAAAACGGCGAAGTATTCACACCAGCTGGTTTTAAAGATGCATTTCGTCAATATGCAGAAGGTGGTTGGATTGGCTTAGGTGCCGATGAAGAATGGGGCGGTCAAGGCATGCCAAAAATGCTCACCGTTCTTTCTGATGAAATGTTATTTGCGACAAACCCATCATTTATGCTTTACCCGCTTCTTTCAGTGGGTGCAGGTATGGCTTTAAACAGCTACGCATCTCAAGAGCAAAAAGAGACTTATTTACCTAAGATTTATTCAGGTGAATGGTCAGGCACCATGTGCTTAACTGAGCCACATGCAGGTACTGACTTAGGTATTATCAAAACTAAAGCTGAACGTAATGAAGACGGCACTTATAACATTACAGGTACTAAAATCTTCATCACTGGCGGTGACAACGATCTAGTAGAAAACATCATTCACTTAGTACTTGCTAAAACTCCAGATGCCCCTGCTGGTTCACGTGGTATCTCGTTATTTATCGTACCGAAATACCTTGTAAATGAAGATGGTTCTTTAGGCGACAGTAACCATGTTGGCCCAGGTTCAATTGAACATAAAATGGGTATCAAAGCATCTGCAACTTGTGTAATGAACTTTGATGGAGCTAAAGGTTACCTCGTTGGTAAAGAAAACGAAGGTCTTGCAGCAATGTTCGTTATGATGAACTACGAACGTTTATCAATGGGTATTCAAGGTTTAGGCGCATCTGAATTTGCATATCAAAATGCTGCTCAATACGCGACTGACCGTTTACAAGGTCGTAGTGCAGCTGGTGTTCAATCACCAAACAAACCTGCTGACAGCATTTTAGTGCATGGTGATGTACGTCGTATGTTGTTAAACGTACGTGCAAACAATGAAGCATCTCGTGCATTTGCAGTTTATGTAGGTCAACAACTCGATATTACTAAATTCTCAACTGATGCAGCAGCAGTGAAAAAAGCCAATGACCGCGTTGCGCTTTTAACTCCAATTGCAAAAGCTTACCTCACAGATACAGCATTCCAAGCGGCTTTAGATGCTCAAATGGTATTTGGTGGCCACGGTTATATCCGTGAATGGGGTATGGAGCAATGTATTCGTGACCTTCGTATTGCTCAAATCTACGAAGGAACCAACGGCGTTCAATCTCAAGATTTAATTGGTCGTAAAACCATTAAATGTGGCGGTGCTTTCATCGCGGAATACATCACTGAAATTCGTGACTTTGCAAATACATTAGATGCGGATTTAAACTTTATTAAAGATGCAACTTTAGATGCTGCAACTGAAATCGAAGCAATCACTCAGTTTATTATTGAGCAAGCTGCTGAAAATGTAGAATTCCCGAACTCAGCTGCGGTTGATTATTTACATGCTGTCGGTTTACTCAGCTTCTCATACATGTTTGCAAAAATTGCAGCAGCAGCAAAAGATAAGTCTGGTGATTTCTACCAAAATAAACTTGCTTTAGCTCAGTATTTTGTTGAACGTATTTTGCCTGATATTGATGCGCGTATTGCTAAAATCAAAGCTGGTTCTGACTTAATTATGGGCTTTAGTGAAGATTACTTTACAAATCAAGCTTAATTAAGCTCTTCATAAAAACGCCTGAATAATCAGGCGTTTTTTGTTTCTGATCATAAAAACAAGAATAACTTTTAAGTTTTTAGCTTCTCGACCAAGAATTCGGCGGTAATATTAACACTTGGTAAAAGCCCTCGTCTTGTTAGCATTAATAAACTGGTCGTTACACTACCGGCAGACCAATCTGGCAAAACATTAATTAAACTTCCACTCGATAATTCATGAATACAAAAAGTTTCAGGTAAAAGTGTAATACCCAATCCCCTTTTTGCAGCCCCCTTCAACGTCTCCGATTCATTTGCTACAAAGCGAGTATTTGGCCGTACTATTTCTTTCTGACCATTTATATTTTGAAAATGCCATGGATTCATTTGCAACTCAGGCCATAAGCCTTGATGGTCCACTAAATCTTGTGGTGAATTAATTGAGGCTGTGTCCATTAAATAAGTAGGTGCTGCAACAGCAATAATTTTATCATTTTTAAGTACACGTTGAATTAATCCGGAATCCGGTAATGGTTGAAAATGACTACGGATCACGATATCAAAGTTTTCACTCATAACATCAACGTAACGATCAGTTACCTCTACTTGTAATAATAACTTAGGATAACGTTCCGCAAGTTCAGGCAAACAATCTGATAAAAGATACTGAGCAATAGGTACAGAAGCACTCAACCGGACTACACCACTTGGCTCTTGTTGTTGTATTAATAAATTTTCTTCTGCATAACGAAACTCATCTACTGCATTTTTGGCATGTTGATAAAACAGTTTTCCTGCTTCGCTTAAAACAAAACTACGCGAACTACGGTGAATTAACGTTAAGCCTAGCTTTTTTTCTAATATTGCAACACGCTTACTGATTGTTGATTTAGGTAAATTGAGCTGTTTAGCTGCGGCAGAAAATCCTTGATGTTCTACAGCAACAACAAAGAGATAAACATCATTCAAGTTTTGTCTAAGTAGCATTCTTCAATGTCCATATATGTAGACAATAAGTTTCATAATACCTAACTACTAGAAACTTTTCTGGCGACTTAAGATGATTTTACACATCACAAAAGAGTAATCATCATGTCTACTTTCACTTTATTTTATGGCGTCCCTTCTGGCTGCTCATTTGGTTCAATTGTTGCCTTGGAATGGTCAGGTTTACCTTATCAGCTCTGTAGAATCGAGATGCCGGCTCAGTGTAATACCGAGGAATACCGCCAAATTAATCAAGTCTGTGAAACACCTGCATTGCTCTACGATAATGGTAAAGTTTTAACGGAAAGCATGGCTATCTTGAACCATATCATGGCAAAAAGCCTGAATGCGGCTTTTCATTATGAGCAAGGAACAGAACAATTTAATCTTTTTAATCAGAAACTAGCTTTTTTGAATACGACTTTATTCAATGCATTTAGCCCACTCTGGTATAGTCTTGAACACTCTTCATCAGAAAGTAATAAACAAGCATTACGTGAATATGGAGCAGTCCAAGTTAAAAAAGCATTTACCGCTTTAGAAAATAGCCTGATAAATCAAACTTGGCTAATGGGCGATCAATTGTCTTTTGTAGACGGATACTACGCAGGTATCGCACGATGGTTGAAATATCATAATGTTATTGATATTGATCAATTTCCAAACTGCGAACGACTTTATGAACAATTACAAAATGAGGCAGCGGTTAAATTTGCACATGCAATTGAACAAGAACAATCCGTAAAGAGTACAGGTAACTTTTTAGGCCATATTCTCTTTGAAGATGTCATTCAACAATATAAAAATTTGAAATAGTCTTTGTATTTATAGTAGATCTCACCTCAATACTTGACTTGAATTAAATCGTCATAAAAACGCCTGAATAATCAGGCGTTTTTTATTTTATATTTACTATTTCCATTGGCACAAAATTTGTTTAATTTCTAAATATTATGAAGTAAACAAAAGATCTCATTATGCCTGATTCTAAAAAATACGAACGGATACTTGACCGCTTCGGACATTACGCCGTAGAAGCCTTCCATTATTTAGCCTTGTTTATTATCGGGTGTATGGTGGCATGGTCGGCAGCCAATACCGTTTTTGAAATTCTGACTGTCAAAAAGTACGCTTCAATTGATGATATTTTATTATTATTTATCTACTTGGAATTGGGAGCAATGGTTGGAATTTACTTTAAAACCAATCATATGCCTGTGCGCTTTCTTATTTATGTTGCAATTACAGCCTTAACCCGACTACTCATTTCAGATATTCAACATGATCATAAAGCGGATATTGATCAAGTCATTATTACGGGCTCAATTTTGATTTTAGCCTTATCTATTTTAGTTGTACGATTTGCTTCATGGCACTACCCATCAGTAATGAAAGAGAAACACGCAAAAACCTCAAATAATTTGAAAACCCCTCAACCGCAAGATGACGAGTTAGCATAGAAAAAGGCCTCAAAATAGAGGCCTTTGTTATATTACATTTAACGAACTCGATAAATGTTATGTCTTGAGTCTACTAATAAGTATTGATTAGGGGTTTTAACCCAATGGTATCCACGTGGTGGCGCATATAAACGGTGCGCTCTCCAGTCCGAAACATAATAGCGGCTATGGCGATATTGGGTAGGAATACGTTCACCACGTTTAAAAGCAACATAGTTACCATAATGCTTACCACGATCAGAGTTTGACCAAACTGGCGCTCGGTGATCATTACGATAATCATGACGGCGGTCATCACGATGCTCATATCGATCATAGTTTTTACCATGTTTATTGTCCCAACGATGACCTGAATCAGCCATCGCGGTAGCTGATATACCTAACATCAATGTTGAAAGAACAAGAACGATTGGCTTTTTCATGGCCTATTTCCTTTTAATCTTGATATGGAGCTAGATTAGAAGACAGTCGAGGAGAAACCATGAATAAAACAGCTTTGATTGCTAAACTTTGTAATGACTATAAAGAAAATATGAAGAATCTGTATCTGTGCTACCATTAGCATTTTCAAACTAGGTCAATTGCTGTGTCTGAAATCAGTTTTGAGCGTCTTCATCAATTCTTTTGCAAAGTTCCAAGTGTACAAGAAGCCCGTATCATGGCTCATGGAGCAGATGGCGAACATGCTTGGTGGTTTAAGTTCAGTATTGACGTAGAGCATGCACTTGCATGGCAAACAGTTCAAGAACTAGGTCATGTTTTAAATTACCTATCGACGAATGAACGTCTGCCCACATTATTCTTTCCTGTTTCACCACCACCTTATATGAATGGTGAAGCCAAAGATTTTTTATCATGGATTATTCAGTGTAATCATCCGGAGTTTTCTCCAGATGTGGTCTGTGATTGGCTTGAAGCACGTTTGCCGAATCCTGTTGACGACGAGTCGCAGTGGAAAATTAAGACAGATTTGAGTGAAATAGAAAAACTTGATGATAAAGCGTTGGATCAATTGATTCCGCCAGCACCTTAAATCGGACTTATAGCACAGCCTTTGCTTACAGTGATGTTCTTATGTCTTTTGTATAGGCTAATGCCTCACTTTTGAGAGGTCAAAAGTGACAAAAACCTTTGTTTCACTGATGTTGCTTCCCTGCAACACAGTGAAACGGCGACATCCATGTCGCCAATCATCTTGCTATTTTTTGGAAAACTCCAAAGATAGTGATTAAAAAGTCGACAACCCTGACCATTCCATAAAACGATAAATCCAATACTTCACTTTAGACTCATCTGCATACTTCGCATAATCCACACTCATCTGTCTATCTTTTAGGTTTGACCACGAGGTATTGAAGTAATCTTGTGCATCTTTAAAAACTTGATCTTGAACTTTGCCAATGACCAACATATCCGTTTCAAGGTTATAATTTTTTAAATTACGGGCCGTAAAGTTGGCAGATCCTACGATCAACTCAGCGTGTTGGGTATTATATTTTAAGATCATTTTGCTATGGTTCTGCTCGCCATGGGTATCACACCAACGGATTGGAATATCAGCAGCATGTAGCTCTGAAGCCACCTGACGGTTTGGAATACCATTCTTTTGTCTACCAAATGCATCTTTATTTGGATCGAGTAAAACACGAACAATAACACCTCGTTCTTGAGCATTTTTTAGTGCTTGAATAATCTTACGTTCAGATAGATAGAACATACTTAAATCAAGATGCTCTTTCGGCTTCGCTGAGTTAATCAATTTCAATACAGATTCATAAATTGCGCCCTCAGTTAAAACTTGCACTTGAGGTTTAGTTACGTCTTTCTCAAAGTCACCTAAAATGAGCGATGGGGAGCTACTGCCTGACATTTGTGCAACTGCAGCTTCAGTTTGAAGAACATCAGCAGCTGTCGCCCCTGTTACAACCAACGCGACATTAGAGTGTCTAGAGCTGCCATCGTGTGGATTTGCTGAGGTCACCAATGACTTCCAACCAGCATCGGTATCAACGACAACAGTCTTACGGTGATTGGCCTTAAAATTAAATAAGTTTAAATAGCTGCGCAGTGTAATTTTTTCATCACCGAATGGATTTGGTAACCAGCCCTTTTCAGGGTTATTGCCAATATTTTGACAGCAGATGTACCAGAAGCCTGACCAGAATGGGCTAGAAGCACGCAAAGGGGCTAAATTCGTTTCAATCACATCAACACCTGCCTGACGTAACTGACGGTAGTGTTCAGGGCTGATACCACCGTATACCGAGTTAATCGGGTCGGTAATCATAACGATCTGAATTTGGCGATTTTGTCTTTTCTTACTTACTAATGCATCGGTTAGCTCTTGCATTAATGGTCTTTGCTTGAGTTTTGAGTCACCCACTTCTGAATTAAACAAGAACATATCCACCACAATCGTGGTTTTTGCCTCATCAATCATTTTCAAGATTTCATCAAAGATGTGCTGGTCAACCTGCTGTTGCCCTTTTGCATCAAGATAAGTTTTGTCTGCTAAAAATTTAACATCGGCATGTCTAAGCTTGCCACTAAAGTTAATCCCTTGTGGTAATGGTTTTACTGTGTGGTAAATCGCCGATGCAACATATGCAATAGCAACAACGCAAAGTAATACCGCCATATAACGACGCCCTGACCAATTTAACTTTTGATGAATTCGTTGAAAAATACGCATAAAAAAGACCTAACTTGATGGTTTCAAATTAGGTCTTTTGACTTGATTTTTCAAGTTTAGTTTCGTGTTAAAGCCTTAGAAACTAAAATCAACACCCACAGTAAAATTACGTCCAACTTGTGGAATATTTGATAAGAATGAAGCATGCTGATAAACCGTGTCATCTAACAAGTTATTTGCTTTCATATAAACACGGTAATCTGTTTTTGCACCATATTGTCCAGAGTATGCCACGCCAAGATTAAGCATGTTATAGCCTTCAGTTTCGGTCTCGTAAGCTGCGATCTTATCTTGATTAAAGACATGGTAGTACTCGGCAGAACCGCTAAAGCCATCGCCAAAATCTGCATCAACTTTAGTACCTAAACGTCCCGCTGGAATACGTGGAGCGTTACCCTCGGCATCAATTTCACCGCGTACATAGTCACCAAAAGCACTGATCTTGTATATTGGGGTAATTTGATAACCAATCTCACCCTCGGCACCATAGAAACGAGCTTTATCTTGAGTGTATTGAACTAAACGGAAGTCTTTATAACGGTCAAGGGTTTGCGCATAGATGTAGTCATCAAACCAGTTATGGTACACATGAAGATGATAATCGAGTTTGTCATTATCAAAATGCAAACCTAACTCAACATTATTCGATTTTTCCTTACTGAGTTGATCATTGCCTAACTCATAAGTATTCGTCGCAAAATGTCCACCATTTGCATATAACTCTTGAGCTAAAGGTAAACGCTCTTGATGTGAAGCGACAAAAGAAAGTTTATAGTTCGGTGCAAACTCCCAATTCGCAGCACCTGCGTAAGAAAATGCTGAACCATCAAAATCCTGTTTAGAATTATCGTCTACATCAATTTCTTGCTGATCTGCACGGGCAGAAAGCTCAAAATGTACGTCTTTCCATTGTTTATGTTCTAAAGCAAATACGCTCCACTTTTTGGTAGTGGTCGGGGCCATAAATGCTTCTTCACCAGTTAAATCTAATTTCTGTTGACCTAACTGTGCGCCAATTACCCCTTCCCAACTTGCAATCGGGTTATGTACTAACTCAATGCGTCCATCATAGCCTTTGTTTTGGAATCGGGTTGCAATTGCGCCCTCTTCAATTTCATCATGCTGATAGTCAGTATAGCTTGCTTGCGCACGTAACTTTTGGAAGCCTGCAAATGGATCATTTAACTCGGTTTTAAAATCGTAACGCTCAGATTTTAAATCAATCCATGGGCCGCCATGCTCGTGCTCATGTTCTTCATGCTCATGATCGTGAGCTTCTTCACCTTCTTCATGCTCATGGTCACCACAATGCAAATGCGGTCTTCCACCTAGATGAGCGCTACAACTTTCATATTCATGGCTATGCCCCGGTAAACCATACTGGTCTCGACGGTTACTATACGAAATACCCGTATAACCGCGATCATAAATCCAAGACAACCCCACATTCACTGAATCACCTTGTGCAAAGGTATTGTCTACACGGCGCTCTTTTTCACCTTCATGAATATAGTTTGGTGCAATATAGTTATTCGCATCACGTGTTAACCCCTCAACACGTAATGCAACTTGGCTTCCCAACCCTACAGTTACCCCAGCACTCGCCAGCTTTTCATCACTTCCAGTGTTGTAACGTAAGCCAACTTGTCCTTCATAACCATTTTCAGGCATTTGTGTAGGGATCTTGTTATCAATAACGTTGACTAAACCACCAACAGTTCCCGCACCAAACAATAAAGTAGAGGGACCACGAATCACTTCAACTTGTTTTGCGAGAACTGGATCTACTGTTACAGCATGATCAGGAGACAAAGTTGAGACATCCACATTTTCAGATGAATTTTGAAGAACTTTAACACGTGGTCCATCTTGGCCACGAATCACCGGACGACTTGAACCAGCCCCAAACTGATTCGCATAAATCCCCACCTCACTATTGAGCGCATCCCCAATAGTGGCGGCCCCTTCAGTCAAATGCTTTTGGTCAACTACAGTATCAGCGACTGCAAAATCTTTTGAAGTTTGCTCAAGGGGGTGCGCCTTGATGCGGATAGTTTCTAACTTCTCAACATTTTCATTTTCTGCTGCAAATACAGGTATGGATATGGCAGCCAAAATGGATATGGTCAAAATATTTTTATAGAACAACATGAGGTGATTCTCTGATCGCTACGCCTTTTGTTTTGTTATATTATAACATTTCAGTTGTTTTGCAATAAAAAACATTTCTAATCAGATGATTCGTTAGACTGGCCAATTAAATGATGTGAGTAATTCCTGTTTTATAATGCCTTTTACCATCTCTCATGCCGTTATCGCCCCTCCACTTGCTAAATTGAGCCGAAACACGTTACCCATTGCCGCCTTAGCAATTGGCAGTATGACGCCCGATCTTTACCGCTTATTTACAATGCAATCAGGTATGCTGACTCATCAATGGAAGGGGCTTTTCTACCCAAACCTTGCGTTAGGGTTATTATTCTGTGTCATTTGGTATTTACTTTACCGACCTGTGGTTTACCGTTTTTTTGGTATCCAACACGATTTAAAACTAGATTCTTTTAGACATTTTTTTAGCTTTTTTATTGGAATTATAATTGCTCTACTCATTGGTATAGCAACACATCTCATTTGGGATGGGCTTACCCACTCAGACTTTAGAACTTTTATATTTCAAGACTTTTTATCGCAAACTGTTCACTTGTTTGGCCGTCCTTATCCATTGCATCGCCTTCTTCAACTCGGTTCTTCTGCTCTGGCATTACCTTTTTTAGGCTGGATGAGTATTCATTACTATCAGCGCCATAAACAGCATTGGAAAGTAAATTATAAAATTAAAATTTTTGCTTGGTCTTTATTTGCTTTATCTACACTTTTAGGCTTATTTTCATTTTGGGACTATGCCCGTTATATTCCCCATGAGGTTTGGCATTCTGATACCTATTATTTTACTGGCCGCTCTATTAATGAGTTTATGCAAGGTTGGTTAAGTACGTTTAGTTTGGGATGTCTATTATTCTTATTTTTAGATGGACAACAAAGAATGGGCTAAATAGCTAAACTTGCTGCCAAATTGCTCATTTTTAGCTAAATTATAGCTGTTTTTTGATCTAGTTCTTGTGGCATGCCATTCAACAGGGCATAATCGAAAACTTATTTTTTTGACGGTGCGCGGTTTACGCATCCGTCTTTTCAGCCAATATAGTTTGGATAATCTTCATCATGATGCGAACTCATTACTGTGGCTCTTTAACTGAAGCCCAAATCGACCAGACCGTTACATTATGCGGTTGGGTACATCGTCGCCGTGACCATGGCGGTGTTATTTTCCTTGATATGCGTGACCGTGATGGTCTCGTTCAAGTGGTTATTGACCCAGATACTCCAGAAGCATTTGCAACTGCAGATAAAGCACGTTCTGAATATGTATTAAAAATTACAGGTCGTGTTCGTCGCCGTTATGAAGGTACTGAAAACCCAAATATGGTGAGTGGTCAAATCGAAGTCTTAGGCAAAGAAATCGAAGTTCTTGCTGCATCTGAAACTCCACCATTCCCATTAAATGATGACACTATTAACGTGTCAGAAGAACACCGTTTAAAATATCGTTTCTTGGACATCCGTCGTCCAGAAATGTTAGAGCGTTTACGCTTCCGTTCTAAAGTAACCAACTTGATTCGTAACTATTTAGATGATCATGGTTTCTTAGACGTTGAAACTCCGATTTTAACTCGTGCAACCCCTGAAGGTGCGCGTGACTATTTAGTACCAAGCCGTGTACAAAATGGTAGCTTCTATGCACTTCCACAATCACCACAATTGTTCAAACAATTGTTGATGGTTGGTGGTATTGATCGCTACTACCAAATCGCGAAATGTTTCCGTGATGAAGACTTACGTGCTGACCGTCAGCCTGAATTCACTCAAATCGACATTGAAACATCGTTCTTAAACGACGATGACATTATGGATTTGATGGAAGGTATGACTGTTAAATTATTTAACGACTTGCTTGGCGTAAAATTTGAAAAATTCCGCCGTATGCCATACAGCGAAGCAATGCGTGATTATGCATCTGACAAACCAGACTTGCGTATTCCGTTAAAACTCGTTGATGTTGCAGACTTAATGCAAGAAGTTGAGTTCAAAGTATTTGCAGGTCCAGCTAAAGACCCTAAAGGCCGTATTGCAGCACTTCGTGTACCGGGCGCAGGTTCATTAACACGTAGTCAAATTGATGAATACACTAAATTTGTCGGTATCTACGGTGCAAAAGGCTTAGCGTACATTAAAGTCAATGAAATCGAAAAAGGAATTGAAGGTCTTCAATCTCCTATTGTTAAATTCATCGAACCAATCGTAATGCAATTGCTTGAACGTGTTGGCGCTGAAAATGGCGATATCGTATTCTTTGGTGCGGACAAAGCTAAAATTGTAAATGATGCAATGGGCGCCCTTCGTGTCAAAATCGGTCATGACTTGAACCTTGCGACTTGTGAGTGGGCTCCACTTTGGGTTGTTGACTTCCCAATGTTTGAAGAAACTGACGATGGCAAATGGACTTCTGTTCACCATCCATTCACATTACCTAAATCTAGCGTAGAAGACGTGAAGAGCAATCCAGGCGAAGCACTTTCTGTTGCTTACGACATGGTATTGAACGGTACTGAAGTTGGTGGTGGTTCACTTCGTATTTACACATTAGAAATGCAAAAAGCGATTTTTGAAGCGCTTGGTATTTCCGATGAAGAAGCAGAAGAAAAATTCAGCTTCTTACTCAATGCGCTTCGTTACGGTGCACCTCCTCACGGTGGTTTGGCATTTGGTCTTGACCGTTTAGTAATGCTTATGACTGGCGCGACTTCAATTCGGGATGTTATTGCGTTCCCTAAAACGAAAACTGCTGAATGTCCACTTACTCAAGCACCGGCTCCTGTGGAAGCAAACCAGCTTCGTGACTTGGGCATCCGCTTACGTGAACAACAAAAGAAAGAAGCTTAATTGCTCTTTAATAAAAAACCCTGCAATTGCAGGGTTTTTTATTAGAAATAAGATATATATTCGACTTACCTAAGCTATGCTTTGCGAATAAGCTGGTCAGTGGCATAATAAGGAGCTTTTAATTTAGAGGTCAGCTTTATGGCTATGCGCCCAGATGTACGACGACATGCTTTAGTCGTGATTGTATTCTCCCTCGCACAATGGTTTTTCATGCGCTACATCCTTGCGAATGAATTATTTAACCTCACGACGAACCAACGTATTCTTTATTTCTGTGTAAGCAGTTTAGTCGGTGCATTACTTATCTTTGTTGCACTGATTTATATGGTGCTCAAAGGTAATGCGGATAAAAAGTAATGCAAAAGAAACTGCTCATCATTGGTAAACGCAGCGGTATTTTGCAGTGGTACGAAAATATTCTTGCTGCTGCCCATCAAAGCCCTGATTATGAAATCCAAGGCTTTGCCTTAAATCATAACAATACCACCGATCGGTTTCTGAAAAAGCTATTACCAAACAAAGATATATATACGGCAAATTTACTCAAAAAGAAACTGCAAACGTTTCAGCCAGATTTGATTCTCATTGCCGATCTTTTTTATTTTAATGATCATTTACTGCAAGTTTTGGCAGACTTTCCATGCAAAAAAGCACATTGGATTGGTGACTTTTTTGATGAACGCTTATTAAAATCTAAAGACGTCATTGATTTATATTGCTTTACCGATTCTAGCTTTATCGAAGATGCGAGAGCAATGGGACTAAATCATGCCATTTATCTGCCTCTTGCTTATAATCCAAATGTCTTCTTTTCTAGCAATGAACAAAAAGATGATCGTCTTTTATTTGTAGGCGCATGGTCGCCTGATCGACAAGAGCTCATTGAACAGATTCCCCTTCCCCTCACTGTCTATGGGAAAGGATGGGATAAACTCAGCAAATCAAACAGTATTGTTCACCCTCACAATATTCCTTTGACTGAAGTTGCCGAACTCTACAGAACGCATCGTTACATCTTGAATGTCATTAACAAGAAAAATATTCGTCAAGGTATGAATATGCGTTGTTTCGAAGCTCCGGCTTGTGGTTGTATTTTGGTAAGCGAGTATGTTGAAGATCTAAACTATGCTTTTGATATCAAAAATGAAATTATTTCATTTGAGAATCCGCAAGAATTGCAATTGAAGTTAAAAGATCCAATAATCAGCGCTGAAGCAGCCATGTATAAAGTTCAACAGAGTCATACTTATAAAAATAGGATAGAGACCGTCGTTGACTTATTGCTTCAAGCTTAAGTTTTAGCTTTTTTAATTTTGTATAGGCCACCCTCACGTGTTTGTTAGTGTTATTGTTCCAAGTTATAACCATGACCAATATTTAGAAGACAGAATTGAGAGCATTCTTAACCAAAGCTATTCGCAATTTGAAGTGATTCTTTTAGATGATCTATCACCCGATCATAGTGCCGAAATTTTAGCGAAATACAAAAGCCATCCGAAAGTTTCACATTGCATCATCAATGAACAAAATTCAGGCTCAACATTTTGCCAATGGAACAAAGGCATGCATCTAGCAAAAGGCGATCTGATCTGGATTGCAGAGTCTGATGATGTTGCCGACTTACAATTTTTGGAAAAATTAGTCCCTCATTTTGAAAAAAATCCTAAGCTTGTTCTTGCCTACAGCCAATCTCATCGAATGAATGCACAAGGTGAAGTCACGGGTTCATGGAAAGATTTTACTGATCAAGTTGATTCAAAATTATTTGAAAATGATTTTGAAATGAATGGTCTCGAATATATCGAAAGATTTTTAAATGCTCAAAACACCATTCCAAATGCCAGTGGTGTCATTTTTAAAAAACAGACTTATTTCGATGTAGGTGGAGCTAATCCAAGTCTACGCTTTATTGGTGATTGGGAAATTTGGGCAAAAATCGTATCGCAAGGTGACATCTTCTTTACGCATGAGTGTTTAAATTATTTCCGCTACCATGACACCAGTGTTATTGCCCAAGCCAAAAAGAAAAAAGATCATTTTGAAGTAAGACGGCAAGTGATTTTGCTCCGCCAAAGCATGTCTCAATTCTTAAAAGACTATTCCAAGACACATCCAGAAGCCAAAAAGGCTTACTGTATTAACCAGCAGAGCTTATCTAAAGAATTGAGAAAAAATGCTTCTTTGGCAATTCGTCGTCGCTATTATGATCGAATTATTCCAACGAGTATCACTGCACTACAGACTCTACCTTTTTATGTTGTCCCTTTTTACATACTCAAATTACTTATTCAGTTCATTTTATCAACCTGTTTAGTCGCACCATATAAAATAATATTGAAACAGCCTCGATAAAAAAAGAGGAGATAAACTCCTCTTTTTTTATGCTTTAAATGCATCTGCAATCTGATCTTTATCACTCACCAACACCTCACCAACCTCATCAAGAGGCCAGTTAATCGCTAGTGTTGGATCATTCCAAATAATAGCGCCTTCACTTTCTTTATTGTAGTAATTGGTGGTTTTGTACAAAAACTGGGTATTGTCTTCAAGTGCGATAAAGCCATGAGCAAAACCTTCCGGTATCCAAAACATGGTTTTATTTTCTGCACTCAGTTCAACACCAACCCATTCACCATAAGTTTTTGAGTCAGGTCGAATATCTACCGCAACATCCCAAACACGACCTTGTACAACACGTACCAGTTTTCCTTGCGCATAAGGTGCATTTTGATAATGCAACCCACGTAACACACTCTTTTGAGACAATGAATGGTTATCTTGTACAAAAGTTGGAACAGGCAAGTTTAATTGTTCAAGTGCTTGTGCAAAACGTTGCTGATTAAAGCTTTCCATAAACCAGCCGCGATCATCACCAAATACATTTGGATGTAGAATCAAAAGCCCTTCTATTTTAGTCGTTTCAACCTGCATTTGACTCTTCCCAGATTTTTTTCAAATATTGACCATATTCTGTTTTTTTCAAAGCTTCAGCACTTTCTAAAAGTTTCTCTTTGCTAATCCAACCTTGATTGAAACCAATTTCCTCTAAACATGCGACTTTTAATGACTGACGCTTTTCTACAGTATAGATAAAGTGACCTGCTTCTAAAAGCGATTCATGCGTGCCCGTATCCAACCATGCAAACCCTCGCCCTAAAAGCTCCACATTCAATGAACCATCTTTCAGATATGCATTATTGATGTCAGTAATTTCAAGTTCGCCACGTGCAGATGGCTTCACTTGTTTAGCAAACTCTACAACACGATTGTCATAGAAGTACAAACCCGTCACGGCATAAGGTGATTTTGGCTTTAATGGTTTTTCTTCAATGCTGAGAACTTTTCCAGTTGGGTCAAACTCGACAACACCAAAACGCTCTGGGTCTGTCACATGGTAACCAAATACTGTTGCACCATGCTCTCGATTACTCGCAGCTTCTAATTGTTTGCCAAAACTTTGACCATAGTAAATATTGTCACCCAAGATCAAACAAACATTATCTTGACCAATAAACTCTTCACCAATTAAAAATGCCTGTGCCAAACCATCTGGAGAAGGTTGTACTTTATAAGTAAGTTCAATACCAAATTGAGAACCATCACCGAGCAGTTTTTCATATTGGGGTAAATCTTCTGGTGTCGAAATCAATAAGACTTCACGAATACCGGCAAGCATCAATACAGACAATGGATAGTAAACCATTGGTTTATCGTAAATTGGCAAAAGCTGTTTCGATACACCTTTGGTAATTGGATGTAAGCGTGTACCTGAACCACCCGCTAAAATAATACCTTTACGTTTGAGACTCATTTATTTAATAGCTCCACTATGGTTCGCTTTACACCATCTTGCCAGTTAGGTAGACAGAGTTTAAAAACATGCTGTATTTTTTGGTTGTTCAATCTTGAATTGTGTGGTCTGGTTGCTGGTGTTGGGTAAGCCTTTGTTGGAATTGGATTAACCTTTTGTACAATCAGCGCCTGTCCTAATGACCGTGCTTGCTCAAATACATAACTTGCGTAGCCAAACCATGATGTTTCACCACTCGCCACCAAATGATAGACACCAGCTTTACTCACATCGGCTACGACTTGAGGAATAGCATGTGCAGTAATATCAGCAATTAGCTCAGCAGAAGTTGGAGCACCAATCTGATCATCAATAATCGACAACTCTTCACGTTGCTGAGCCAAGTTCAACATCGTTTTCAAGAAGTTTTTTCCTTTACTTGCATAGACCCATGATGTTCTGAAAATTAGATGCTGACAGCCACTCTCAACAATTGCCTGTTCGCCTAATGCCTTGGTTTTACCATAGACATTTAATGGTGCAATTGCATCTGTTTCAACAAAAGCTGTTTCACCTGCCCCGTCAAAAACATAATCGGTAGAGTAATGCACAAATAAAGCTTTAATTTGCAAACATGCATCGGCTATAGCCTTTACAGTTTGATGATTCACAAGATCAGCCGAATCCTGCTCAGTTTCAGCCAAATCAACAGCTGTATAAGCAGAAGCATTAACGACTACATCGGGTTTTAGCGCCACAATCGTGTCAAAAATTGCCGATGGTTGAGTCATATCGCCAGATAGACCATTTAAACCATGACGGTCTAATGCAACTACCTCGCCCAAAGGAGCAAGCGCTCGCTGTAGCTCCCACCCAACTTGTCCATTTTTTCCAAGCAATAAGATCTTCATAGTTATCCTTGATATTGCTTGTTTAACCAAGACTGATATTCGCCACTTTGAACGTGTGCAACCCATTCAGTATTACTTAAATACCATTCAACGGTTTTACGCAGGCCCGTCTCAAACGATTCTTGCGGAACCCAGCCTAAGTCATTTTTAATTTTTGTCGCATCAATTGCATAGCGCACATCGTGACCTGGGCGATCTTTGACATAGGTAATTAAATCTTTGTACTGTGCTACACCTTCCGGCTTATTCGGTGCCAATTCTTCAAGTAATGTGCAAATCGCATGAACAACTTCGATATTGGCTTTTTCATTGTGACCGCCAATATTATAAGTTTCCCCAACCACACCTTGCGTTGCAACAGTAAAGAGTGCTCGTGCATGGTCTTCTACAAATAACCAGTCACGAATTTGCTGACCATTGCCATATACAGGGAGTGGCTTGGCTTGCAAAGCATTTAAAATCATAAGCGGAATCAATTTTTCCGGGAAATGAAATGGCCCATAGTTATTTGAACAGTTGGTCACCAACACCGGTAAACCATAAGTACGGTTCCATGCACGGACTAAATGGTCTGAGCTGGCTTTGCTTGCAGAATATGGTGAACTTGGTGAATACGATGTTGTTTCGGTAAATAGGTCGTTTGTACCTTCTAAATCACCATAGACTTCATCGGTTGAAATATGATGGAAGCGGAATGTTTCCTTTTTTGAACCATCAAGGGTTAACCAATAAGTACGGCTTGCTTCCAACATTTGGTATGTACCAATAATGTTGGTCTCAATAAAAGCATAAGGTCCTGAAATTGAACGATCTACGTGCGATTCAGCAGCAAGATGCATCACTACATCAGGTTGAAAACTTTTAAATAATTCATCTAAAGCTGTACGGTCACAAATATCGGTCTGAGAAAACTGATAACGTGGGTGATCGGCAACAGAGCTTAAAGACTCTAGATTTCCCGCATAAGTGAGCTTATCGACATTTAATACTTCATGTTCAGTATTTTGAACAATATGACGAACCACCGCCGAACCAATAAAACCTGCACCACCAGTAACCAAGAACTTCATAATAAATCATGTAACTCCATTTTCTTAGTCACGGATTTTATCACCTATTTCCTATTTAATTTAGCGTTAACCTCAGAAAGCCCTACGCAGTTTGACCATTATTACAAAAAATAAAATATAAATACTTAGCTAAACTTATTTGTCCAAAACCCGATTTAACTTCCGAGTTATTTCGCTGGTATGATCTTGCATCTCTAACTCTTGAACAACCTGAGAGATTTGATAAGAATCTGAAACAGTTAATAAATATAGCCAATGTTGCTGTGCTAAAAACTTTAATTGGTGCTTAATCTGTTCATCCTGCATGGACTGCTCATCATAAAGTACCAGCAACTTACTTCCTGACATGACCACTTCTGCCACCATCGAAGTCGAGTCCGGACTCGTTAGAATCCAGTCAGCTGCTTTAATATAATCTTTGATATCACAGCTTTGGCCTTGTGCTACCCATGTTAACTGGTCATGAGGCTGAAAAATGCCGTACTGCTCAGCAAGCTGCTGTAATTCTTTTTCAAAAGTAATCGGTGTTCTTCGTGATGTTGTCAGTAGCAATCTCGCTGTAGGATATTGCTTTCGAACCTGCTGTAAAACAGTTGCCCATTGTGCCGCTTCACCAATTTTTACTGTTTTAGTGTCAGCACCAATCAAAATTGCAATCGTTTGCTCAGCATTTTGAATACCCAAATGTTCCCGCGCCCGCTCACGTGTTAGAGGTAAAGCACTCATTTTATTCGGTGCAATTGGATAATAAAAATAATGAGGCAATACGGCTTGTTGCTCATGAATGGTAAATACCACATCAAACAAGTCAGCACGAATCCCCCGTAATGAACTTGCGACCAGATTTTTTACAGGCTGATCTTTGAGCAAATGTTGTTTGAGCAATAGATTGGCAAGTAGAGTGTTTCCCCCTGCCGATACAATATAAGCAACCTGTTTCTGCTCTAATGCACTTAGGGTTTGGGAGTCAAGAAAATAACGTAACCACTCTGTATTTATTGAAAACTTGATCAATAACTTGAGAACACGATACAACCATTTTTTAGGTAGATTTAATTGAACCCATTCCACCTGATAATCTTGTTGTTGATTCAGTAGCTGAACTATTCCTTGTGTTTGAGTTTCATGGCCTGCTTTACCATCGGTCAACGCTAGGATGAAAGGTTTTTGTTGTGTCATCAATCCATCATCCTATGCTGAAAGCAATGATTGATAGACTTGGACCGTATGATCAATCATTTTTGTAAAAGTCAGTTGTTCCTGTGCCAGAGCATAAGCCTTTTTAAAACTTGCTTCAGGGACTACCACATCCAAATAGTTTTGAATCACTTGTTGCAATGCTTCAATATTATTTGGTTCACATAGAAACTCAACAGGAATAAACTCAGCCATCATTCCGACATCAGTTCCTAACACAGGACGTTGAAGCAATAAACTTTCAGCAAGTGTATACGGACCCCCTTCACGCAAGGAAGACACAATCAAAGCCTCATGGTCTGTAATCAATGGGTGAATATTGTCGCTATACCCATACAAGTGAACCCGATCAGCTAATTGGTACTCTTGAATCAATTGCTCTAACTTTTCTCGTTCTTCACCATCACCAACAATAGTTAATTGGTGTGAAATGTTCCGCCAAGCAGCCAGTAAAAGATCGAAACCTTTCACTTCATTTAAACGTCCAATGGCAATAAATTTTCTATTTTTTACAAATGATTGAGCAGGCATATTCAAAGAAATACCATTATAGACCACACTGAGTTTTTCCGGCTGCCCCACAATCTGCGCGAGTCGCTTACTCACACAAATGATATGATCAAATGCTAAGTAAGAATCAATCTTTTTCTTTGCACCATGGATAGTCACCACACAAGGGAAATCAAAACCTGCAATCATGCCTTGCAACAGTTTGGCCGTTTTAGAAGCATGAGCATGTAGCACTTGTGGTTCTGTCCCCAATATTGTTTTTTTTAGCAGATACTTCGTCCACGGGTTATAACGACTGCCACTCATATCAAAAGCAACAAAGTTTACCGAACTTTCCACCTGACTTTGATATTTCTGATGTGCAATTAAAGAAACTTCATGTGCTTGTGATAAACCAGCAGCCAGCTCAAGTACATGCTTTTCTAAGCCACCTTCCTCATCACTTGCCATCACAAGCGTAATTTTCATGATTAGCCCTCACGCGTACCAAGTTTTAAACGAAGCTTGACGGCGAATAATGAATCTTTTCCGCTGATCTTAATACGTTGTAGTT
>NZ_JBWZNA010000010.1:0-145453 GCF_056725885.1 Acinetobacter sp. GRABPA_MV_2 | reverse complement strand
CCGTGAGCTTGTCTAATCTTCTCACTGGGGCTTAGTAACATAATCTGTGCACCACATTATACGAACAATTATATAATTCAATGTTGACCCGTAGCTTGGTAGCTATACTTCATTTGTTTGTAGTGCTTATTTCTCTTTCTAGCTATTGTGGTACGTTTTAGCTATGTGGAATGAATCTTTATTCTAATTAAATTCAGCACTAGCATCTTCTGACGTTGCTATTGATGCATAATAAATAGTATTCATAAAATCTAATTAAATAGAAATTATGATTAGGTTTGGCTAATAATCGCTTGTTTGATTTTTATTGAACTTTTTCCCTACCTAAATCCAAAGGAATCTACGAATTATATTTCGTTAGTTCATTTTCCTAAAATATTTAAAGTGTATGCTAAATTCTAATTCAATAGGTCTTGTATGCTCAGGTCCATAATATAAAGCAAATTTAATTACATATTAGCTTAATAATGTATATTTAGTCACATTTTTATTAAAATCCATATTTTATTTCTCAGTAATAATTTTGAAATATAAATTATAAATCAAACAAATAAATTATATGTTTATTAAATATTTAATTGTATATCATTTAGTTGTTTTATGTTGATTTGTTAATCTAATTATTAAAAATTAATTAAATATCAATAAATTATATTAATTATTTAATTTTTAACTAATTACATGGATTAATATGGTTTAAGAATTTTAACTATTACATTATTTAAAATCGTTAATGTGATTTATATCACGTGAAAATTAATAATTTTTATTATTTTAAGCTTAATAATTGTTTTTAAATTAAAAATAATGTATCAATTATATAAGCTATTTTATAAATAGGTATATAAAATGAAAAATAATATATTTAAACTTCTTGTTTTGATGGTGCTTTCCACTTCCCCACTATTTTGTTATGCAAGTAACACTATAATGATAAGAGGAAATATTGTTGAAGATACGTGTTCAAGAGAACATAGTGAGATAGAATGTGTTGATGTAAATAATTTAAATATTAAGCTTGATAGTGAATATTTAAATAAAGATAGTCTTTTTAAATTAGCTCAACACACTGAGAAAATGGACACTAGTATTGAAAGTATAGGTTCCAATCACAAGGTTGTACTTATCAATTATCACTAACTTATAACTAGAATATTTGAGCTTATTTCATTAGTAAGCTTGGATAGAAGAGTGATTTGTCGAATTCATCTCACATTTTGATGAATTGATGATTGGATCACTCTTTTTTATCAAAAATGACTATTTGTCTATTTTTTCTGTATACATATACATAATTTATTCTATATAATTGTATTCTAAGAGTTTAAGCTTATTTTTCACATAAACTGTTTAATTCTTTTCAATTTGCATAGTGTTCTTATGTAACTTGCTTTTTTACATAGTATCTTTCTTTCATAAAATAAAAAACTTTTATAAACAGCCACATAAGTTGTAAATACTAGCTCTACATTCCAAATAAACAATGTGATTAAATTAAAATTATTAAAAAATAATGTGATGTAGTTTGCATTTTGTTTGAGAAGTGTTAATATCGCCGCATTACTTTTCAAGATGTCAAACACTGGAAAAGTAAGGAATTAAACTTTTATCCAGACTTTTGAGAAAACACTATGAAAAAACTTGCTTTGATCGCTGCTCTTTCGGTTGTAGGGATTGCGAATGCTCAAGCTGCTGATGGTACAATTACAATTAATGGTTTAGTTACAGACAAAACTTGTGACATCGTTACCCCTGCTGGTAAAGACTTCACAGTTACTCTTCCAACTGTTTCTAAACAAACTTTAGCTGTTGCTGGGGATGTTGCTGGTCGTACTCCTTTCCAAATCAACCTAGCTAACTGTTCACAAGGTAAAGTAGCTACTTACTTCGAACCAGGTGCAACTGTTGACTTTAATACTGGTCGTTTACTTAACCAAGACGCTACTGGTGCTAAAAACGTTAACGTTCAACTTTTAGGTAGCAACAACAACTTCATCCCAGTACTTGCTGCGGGTGCAAACGGTGCTCAAGCTAACTCTCAATGGGTTGACGTAGCTGAAGGTGCAAGTGCTGACCTTAACTACTATGCTGAATACTATGCAACTGGCGCGTCTACTGCTGGTAAAGTAACTACTTCTGTTCAATACACAATTATCTATCAATAATTAATTGATAGCGGGGTTTCTGTGTCCGCATGGAAACCCTGTTTTGTGTAACGCTTTCCTGAATCTTTCTTGGTTGAGAACTCGAAAATGAAATTGAACGGTTATAATTTTTTGTTAGGTTTGACATTTGCTTCAGCAGTTGTCGCACCCACTACTCAAGCAGAAATTGTAATTCATGGCACCCGTGTAATTTATCCATCGGATGCTCGCGAAGTTACGCTACAAGTTAGCAATAACGGTTCAAAGCCAGCACTTGTCCAAGCTTGGATTGACGAAGGTGACCCAAAAAGTACACCGGACCAATCAAAAGTTCCTTTTATGATTGCTCCTCCTATTTCTCGTGTTGAAGCTACAAAAAGTCAGACGCTCCGTATTACAGCTTTACCAAATGCTTCTCAGTTAAATCAGAAGCAAGAAACGGTTTTATGGTTGAATATTTTAGATATTCCACCAAGACCTACTTCAAAAAGTGAAGATACGACACCTGATAATTTCTTACAACTTGCAATTCGTTCACGCATTAAATTCTTCTATCGTCCTTCATCGATTAAAGAAGATGCGAATTTAGCAACAGATAAGCTTCAATGGATTAAATCTGGTCAAAGCTTAACGGTGAAGAATCCTACCCCTTTTCATATCACAATGACTTCTGTTTACCAAAAGGCAGGTGATAAAAAAGTTGATTTATTACCGCAAGGGCTCATGATTAAGCCTTTTTCTGAGGCGTCAGTTCAGCTTAAGAATGGCAATCTTCAAGATATGAGTTTTATTAATGTCAATGACTACGGTGGCCGTGTTGAGCACCCAATAAAACTTCAGTAATCAGATTTATCTTTTTAATAAATTTAAGCACCTATATGTGTAGGCGGACTTAGCTATGCCAAAAAAAAGGCAAGAATCTTATAAATTATTAAAACGCCATATTTGTTACTACTTGGCTTCTGGTGTTGTCACAATGACAATGCCTGTATTCGTGCATGCTGAAGAAACAACTACGAGTGCTCCAGTAGAGGCTGAATTTGATTCTGCTTTTTTAATTGGGGATGCTCAAAAAGTTGATATTTCTCGTTTTAAATATGGAAACCCTGTTTTACCAGGCGAATATAACGTTGATGTTTATGTAAACGGTCAATGGTTTGGTAAACGTCGTATGGTCTTTAAAGCATTAGACCCTAATAAAAATGCAGTAACCTGTTTTACAGGAATGAACTTGCTTGAGTACGGCGTTAAACAAGACGTTTTGTCTAAACACACTACCCTTCAAAAAGAAAACAATAGTTGTTATAAAATTGAAGAGTGGGTTGAAAATGCATTTTATGAATTTGATACCTCTCGTTTACGTGTAGATATTTCTATTCCGCAGGTTGCTTTGCAAAAAAATGCGCAAGGCTATGTCGACCCAAGCGTATGGGATCGTGGTATTAATGCGGGCTTCCTATCTTATAGTGGTAGTGCCTATAAAACATTTAATCAGTCTAATGATCAAAGCGAAACAACAAACGCATTTATGGGCGTTACAGCAGGTTTAAATATTGCTGGTTGGCAATTACGCCATAATGGCCAATGGCAATGGCAAGATACACCTGCTGAAAATCAGTCTAAATCAGATTATCAAGAAACAAGTACTTACTTACAGCGTGCATTTCCTAAGTACCGTGGTGTGTTAACGCTAGGTGATAGTTTTACCAACGGTGAAGTATTTGATTCTATTGGTTATCGTGGTATCGATTTCTCAAGTGATGATCGTATGCTACCAAATAGTATGTTGGGCTACGCTCCGCGTATCCGTGGTAATGCAAAAACCAATGCAAAAGTTGAAGTTCGTCAACAAGGCCAACTTATCTATCAAACAACAGTTGCACCAGGTAACTTTGAAATTAATGACCTTTACCCTACTGGTTTTGGTGGAGAAATTGAAGTTTCTATTATTGAAGCAAATGGCCAAGTACAAAAATTTTCGGTTCCATATGCTTCAGTTGTACAAATGTTGCGTCCAGGTGTAAACCGTTATTCTTTAACTGTTGGTCAGTTCCGAGATCAGGATATCGACCTTAACCCTTGGGTAGTTCAGGGTAAATACCAACAAGGTATTAATAACTACCTAACAGGTTATACAGGCATACAAGCTACAGAAAATTATGCTGCTGTATTGTTGGGGGCTGCTTTTGCTACACCAATTGGTGCTGTTGCATTAGATGTTACCCACTCTGAAGCTGATTTTGAAAAACAGTCATCACAATCTGGGCAAAGTTTCCGTTTAAGCTATAGTAAGTTAATTTCTCCAACAAACACAAACTTAACTCTTGCTGCATATCGTTACTCGACAGAAAACTTCTATAAATTACGTGATGCTTTACTTATTCGTGATTTAGAAGAAAAAGGCGTAAACACTTATGCAGCTGCTGGCCACCAGCGTAGTGAATTCCAAATTACATTAAACCAAGGCCTTCCTGAAGGTTGGGGTAACTTTTATGTAGTGGGTTCGTGGGTTGACTATTGGAATCGTAGTGAAAGTACTAAACAGTATCAAATTGGTTATAGCAATAACTACCATGGTTTAACTTATGGTTTATCTGCAATTAACCGTAAGGTTGAGTACGGTTCAAATGATGCGTCGCATGATACTGAATATTTAATGACGCTCTCATTCCCTATTAACTTTAAGAAGAATTCAGTCAACGTTAACGTTACTGCTTCTGAAGACAGCCGTACTGTCGGTGCAAGTGGAATGGTTGGCGATCGCTTTAGTTATGGTGCTTCTGTGTCGCATCAAGACTATGCAAACCCAACATTTAACGCTAATGGTCGTTACCGTACTAACTATGCAACAGTTGGTGGCTCTTATAGTATTGCTGATTCTTACCAACAAGCAATGGTTAGCTTAAGTGGTAGTGTGGTTGCACATTCAGATGGTATTTTATTTGGACCTGAGCAAGGCCAAACGATGGTACTTGTGCATGCACCTGATGCAGCTGGAGCAAAAGTTAATAATACTGTTGGTTTAAGTGTAAATAAGGCTGGTTATGCGGTTATCCCGTATGTAACACCTTATCGCCTAAACGATATTACGCTTGACCCACAAGAGATGTCGAGCCAAGTAGAGCTTGAAGAAACAAGTCAACGTATCGCACCTTTTGCTGGTGCAATTGCGAAAGTAGATTTTACGACCAAGACGGGTTATGCAGTCTACATTAATAGTAAAACAGCTGATGGCAACAGTTTACCTTTTGGCGCTCAAGTCTTTAATCAAAAAGATGAAGCTGTAGGTATTGTTGCACAAGGTAGTATGATTTACTTACGTACCCCACTTGCTCAAGATCGTCTATATGTGAAATGGGGCGATGAGAGTAATGAGCGTTGTTCGGTTGAGTACAACATCAGTAATCAGTTGCAAAATAAGCAACAAAGCATGGTAATGACTGAGGCTGTCTGCAAATGAAAAGAATATTATTAACAGGTTTCTTATTTACTGCTGGTCTTGGTGTATATGGCGAAGCTAATGCTGCATGCCGCATATATAACTATGTAGCAAATGATGTTCGGATGGCCGTAGGACGTGTTGTTGTACGCCCTAGTGATCAAGTCGGTGCTATTTTAAGAAAGGCAACTTTCCCTATTGATCGTACTTCTACAGAAGCACGTTCTTGTGATAGCAGAGACACAGTAATTGCTGCATTAACCCAAGGGTACCCTTTAAGCTCTCTAGGCAATAGCATCTATACGACTAATATTCCAGGGATTGGTATTCGTTTATACCGTGAAGCTGAGAATAATGCCAATTTCTCGGGTTATTACCCGTATGAACGTGGTGGAATCTCAGGTACCCGTTATTTGGGGGCTGGTTATTTTGTAGTTGAAATCATTAAGATTGCTCCACAAACAGGTTCTGGAACGTTAGTGCCAGGTAGATATAGTAGCTATTATGTCCGTGGCTTTCCTAATCAACCTTTCTTAACAAGTACTGTTGATGCTAATGCAATTACCATTGCATCATCTTCATGTGAAATCCAAGGTAACATCAACAAAGTTGTACAGCTCCCAACAGTTACAAAGGCTGGTTTCAAAGGTGTTGGTTCTACTCAAGGCGAACAAACCTTTGATATGAACATTCTATGTAATGGTGGTGTCAACCCAACGGGTTACGAAGAGAAAAACCTCATTAGTTTAACTTACGACTTTACCCAAGATGGAACAAACAATCAGGTACTGGCAAATACTGCTGCCACATCTGAAAAAGCAAATGGTGTGGGCGTGCAGTTACTGTGGAATTATCAAAATAAAAATCAGGTCATCAAAAAAGGTGACAAATTAGCCTTAGGTACATTGTCTTCTAATCAGACAATTCAATATAACGTACCAATGACTGCCCGCTACTATCAAACAGCAACAAATGTGACTGCTGGTAAGGTCCGTGCAATGGCTACTGTAACTATTGAATATGATTAATCATATTCAATAGTTTTTTAAACCGAATAATTTTAAATATTTAAATATTAATAATAAGTTTTACTTTATCACTATTTTCTAAAAATTTAATACTTAACTCGATAGGAATGTTTATGAAAAAAATAGGTATAGTTGCTGTTAGTGCAGTGACATTATGCTGGGCCATGTATGAAGTATCTTCTGATAATACCAATACAGTAACGCATAGCGAGTCAAGCCCAAAAGTAGCATCTAAAAAAATTTCATCAACTGCAAAGAATGAAAAATTAACGTCTCAAACCCTCTTGGCAAAAACAAATTCCCTTAATTCTGCCCCAGTGTGCCAATACAATTTTGATGTAACTCAGGAAGATCTCGATCTTTGGAATAATGAACACCCTGAATATTTTCCTAGGGATGTATTTCCATTCATAAATGAGCAAAAATTTGGCTTTAAAGTGGAGCCTAGGTCAGAAAGTGAATATGGCGATTTGAATTATGTAGCTCTAAGTAAAGTTGGTCTTAATATGGCTAATGACACTGGAGATTTCACATTACCTCATACAGGTATTGTTGCATTTGAAATGGAGCTTAAGCTTCCAACATCAGCCCTTGGGAATTCATCACTTGGTAATTCTACTTATTACTCCTCTGGCATTGGATTTAGGGGGGTAACAAATAATGGTTATACCGTTAGATCCAGCTTTTGGTTTGATATGGGGGGGTATGATCCAGATTTTGGTGAGAATCCTGCTAGATTAAGCTATTCTGTAGCTTACCGAATTAGTGATAATAGCGGCCCTGACAATCCATATTATAAAGGTCAAAACATGACAAATAATTCAAATGGATACCAAAGATTAGGTATGTATATTAATCAGAACACTAAGCGAGTTGGCTTTATTTTAAATGGTGTTGATCAGGGGTATCAATCTACTTTACCTGCTCCACTTGAAAATATACGTTTTTCTGTCTCAAGTGGTATATCAATATATTCTAATCAGTTATTTGGACAAGAATTGTCAAATGAACTGATTACTGACCGTAATGCGTTACAGTTTAGCTATCCTCAGGGCACGACAGACATGTGCGGTAATGCCATTTAAGATATAAAACTATAAGTCGTAAAGAAGGGCTGAATCACAGCCCTTCTTTATTTCATTTAGAAATGAATAACAGTACGAATTGATTTACCTTCATGCATTAAATCAAAAGCAGTATTAATGTCTTGTAAAGGCATAGTATGCGTTACAAAAGGTTCAAGTTGAATCTCACCTTTCATGGCATCTTCGACCATTTTAGGAAGTTGTGAACGGCCTTTTACCCCACCAAAAGCAGTACCTAACCATTTACGGCCTGTCACTAGCTGGAATGGGCGTGTCGAAATTTCTTGGCCTGCACCAGCTACACCAATAATAACAGATTGCCCCCAACCACGATGTGCGCACTCTAGAGCCGAGCGCATAACATTGACATTACCAATACATTCAAATGAATGATCTACACCCCAGCCTGTCATTTCTACAATCACTTGCTGAATAGGTTGGTCATAATCTTTTGGATTCAAGAAATCTGTAGCACCAAACTGCTTAGCAAGTTCAAATTTATCTGGGTTTGTATCTACGACAATAATACGCCCTGCTTTCGCTTGACGTGCACCTTGTACAACAGCCAAACCAATACCGCCCAGACCAAATACAGCAACTGAATCACCTTCTTGTACTTTGGCTGTATTATGCACGGCGCCAATACCAGTTGTCACACCACATCCAAGTAAACAAACTTGTTCGTGATTTGCTTCAGGATTGATTTTAGCCAAAGAGACTTCTGCAACTACCGTATATTCACTAAAGGTTGAACAACCCATGTAATGGTAAATCGGTTCGCCGTTATATGAAAAACGTGTGGTTCCATCCGGCATTACACCTTTACCTTGAGTAGCACGTACCGCAACACACAGGTTAGTTTTTCCAGATTTACAGAATAAACACTCTTTACATTCAGCCGTATAAAGTGGAATCACATGGTCACCAGGTTTAACGCTTGTTACGCCCTCACCCACTTCAACCACAACACCTGCGCCTTCATGACCTAAGATGGCAGGAAAAACACCTTCTGGGTCATCTCCAGATAATGTAAAAGCATCGGTATGACATACCCCTGTATGGGTAATTTTTATTAAAACTTCACCCGCTTGAGGTGGCGCAACATCAACTTCAACAATTTCTAAAGGTTTTCCTGGGGCAAAGGCGACAGCTGCACGAGATTTCATCTTTGGGTTTCCTTTAAATCATTCGGTATTTATAGTTGAGCAAAATAGATTATATATCGGTAATACAAGAGCTTAATTTTGCTTAAATTAAAATTGGCTTTCATGACAATCCATCACAGCATAGCCAGTCAGGTACATCTAAGCAAGCCTACATTTAAAAAAGAAGAAAACCTCTTACTTGAAGAGGTTTCTTATCAAATCATTATCTTATAAGCAGCTTGTTTTTACTTATAGGTAAATATCTGGTGGATATGGTGTGTTATCGCTAATTGGAGAATAAAGTGTATTTTCAACAAAGAAGTCATTTGGGGCTTGAGTAGTATCAATCGTAATTGAATCATACATAACTTGTGGATATGCCCAGATAAATTGCTTCATTAAACCTAAAGAAACATTATTCTTCATATCACCAAAAATTCGTTGCCAAATGGGTGTTCGATATGGCTTTGTTTTATCAAATCCATATATGTAAGCAATAGATGCATCGGGAACGAATCCGGATAAATAAATGACTTTATTGGCAGGATAGCCTAACCCTTGTATAGGTATTTGGGAAACTGCCTGATGTGCTAAGTCTAAGCGAGCTTCTAATAGCCAGTCATAAGCTTCTGTCATCATGTAGTCAAAATTAGGATATGAGTAGTGCTGGCTTGGATAGTTAATATAAGTAGCTAATGTCTGAATTGGAGATTGAATGGAAGGAAAGAAAATAAGAGGACTAACTTTAGCACTAGAATATTTTGCTTTGATCACGGTACGAATGTTTTGACAGGTTTGTCCTAACTTATTTCTAAGCCATGTTTTAAACTCATCATATGGCGTTCCTGTTTTATTCATTGCTTCATAAATTGTCCCCAAATCTGGTGCATATAAACCTGTATCTGCATTAAAGGCCAATTTTGTTGGGTAGTCATATACACAAGGTAGATTGGTGTCAGTGTTATACCACCACCAAGGTTCACCAATCTGCATATTTACATCGCATCCCCCTACGACCATTGCATCTGCAAACTCAATAAAGACTTTATGTAGATATGCCAAAGCATTCTGATGACTTAAACTAAAAAAATAGCTCGGTGGTTGGTAGCCTGTTTTACCTAAATTACTGTTCCAGTCACGCTGAGCCCAATATTCATTGGTTCCCAAGGAATACATTTCAAAGCTGACCCCAAAGATAGGTTGCATACTGGCATTATGCAAAGCTTGGGCATATTTTTCATGCCATTTACGAGTACATGAATTAACAACTGTCTCGCCTGTCACCAATGTATCTGGTATTTGCCATTTATTAATATCACTTTTCCACGTCATTTCAGGATAGTGCGACATTCCACAATAGTGATTGACCAAACCTTTATATCCCAAAGTCACCATATTGTTAACTAAGCGCTGAGGATTTAAATCATAGTGGTCATCATAGCTTGTACAGATGCCATAATTATGCTGTGGTACTACAACTCGGCTTAGATTTAACGTGGCATTCGCCCCTGTTACAACTGAATTGGTAATACGAATATAGCCATCTTCTGCTTGACTGAGAGGCAATGATGAGTGTGCGTTATAGCTGCTTGTAAAAGCTGAAAATGAAATCCGCTGAATATTAGTAACTGGAAAGTTATCTGTAGCAGAGAAGCCTGCTTTTACTGTATCCCAGTTAATATGAATATGTGCCGTTCGTGATGATGGATTATTTGCGTAATTAAATAGAACAATATATGCAATTTTATCTACGCCATTGTCGTTATAGTAAACCGTTAAAGTTGGGGTTAGTGCCCCATTATTTAAAACAGGCATAGAGGGAGACAGTTCAATATCAAAGTCCCATACCACACCTGAATAGCTATACTTGGTTTCATACGCTAAAAATTTATGATCTTTAGAATCATAAGAATCCCAAGTAATTCCTGCCAAATCCGTTGTCATGCGTGATCTAAAAGATGCTTCAAATCCATTTCCATAATTGGTAATAGCAAAAGACATTGTTTGTGGACCGTCTATTCTCCAATAAATAGGACTAAACCGATCAATAAGTGTATTTTGAGTGATTGGATGAGGTGATGTGTTAGTATTATTTTGCACATTTTGTCGATTAGTTATCATGACGTCATTCTCTTAATGTATTAAGAGGTTTTATATTAAATAATAATTTTTATTTTATTGTTCAGATAAGTAACAATGACGTTTAAATTATTTACAGTTTATTTTTTATAAAGGCCAAAATAAATTTACACAGGATACTTAATATTATTCTAAAATATTTTTGTACTAAGGAGATAATAAATGGAAAATTTCATGCAGCCTATAAATTTTAAGGGTTTGTTTTTATTTACTCCTCTTGCATTTGTATTATCAGGTTGTAGTGAAACTTTATATTCCCAAACAACACCACTGGTAAAGAATTCTTCAGAAAGTAACTCTTATACGCAGATCGACACAGCATTAGGAGAAAAATTACAGCCTAATGAAGAAGCAATAGCCCATAACATATCTCAAGTTATTGAAAAGTCAATTCGTGAACAATATACGGCTGGAAATGCTTTGCGTGACGCTCACCCTAAAGCACATGGGTGCGTTCGTGCTGAATTTCATGTTTTAAAAAATATACCAGCTCAGTTTGCTAAAGGAATGTTTATTCCAGATCAAAATTATCAAGCATGGATTCGCTTTTCAAATGCTTCTAATGACGCCTCTAGTGCCGACATAGACAAAGATGCAAGTGGAATAGCAATAAAAATTTTAGGTGTATCAGGACAGAAAATTTTAGAAAGTGAAAAACAAGCAACCACGCAAGATTTTATTATGATTAATCATCCAGTCTTTTTTGCGAATGATGCTAAACGATATCTTTCTTTTATGAATGATGTGAATAGCCATAATATGATCAGAAAATTTCATATTCCATTTGCATTAGGTGTTAAAGGAACTGTGAATGCACTCGGAGCACGTAATTCACAAATCGCAAACCCACTCTATGCGCGTTACTGGTCTATGGTTCCCTATCAATTAGGGCTAGGTAATGACCGGAAAGCGGTTAAATATTCAGTTCGTGCTTGTTCAATGCAGCCAAATAATCTACCTAAAAATCCTAGTCATGATTTCTTAAGAGAAGCTTTAAAGAATACTTTGCAAAATACCGATGCCTGTATGGAGTTTCTTATTCAGCCACGTACTTCAAGTCAAATGGTGGTAGAAGATGCAATGACAGAATGGGATGAAAATAAAGCTCCTTTTTATCAAGTGGCGACTATTCACATACCAAAGCAAGACTTTGATACACCAGAACAAAACAACTTCTGCGAAAATTTATCTTTTACACCGTGGCATGCTTTACCTGAGCATAAGCCATTAGGCGCAGTAAATAGAATGCGTAAAGTCATTTATGAAAATATAAGCAGAGTTCGACATGATATGAATTCAGCCACTAGACAAGAACCTTAGATGCTTTATCTATTACGATTTGGTGATTGAAAATAAGTTTAAATATGATTGTTCTCAAATACTCTTGCCTGAGCATAAGCTTTCTTTAATGAATACCTTTGCTTGTATCTATAGTGATGCGATCAATAAAGTCTGCCAGCCATAAAATAAAATCATCTTCGCTTTTATGCTTCGGAATCAAGCTCATATCTAATCTAATAGGTAGTTCATTTTTTACACTAACAATAGAACCTTCGAAGTTGACAAAGTTATATAAAAACTTTAGCTCAGTACCTGCAATAGCTTTTTTGATTTCCATAAGGGGGTTATTTAAGTTTTTAAAGTGGTTGTTTGAATAATTACTCTTAATATTTTTATTAATTTTTTCTGCTAATAGTAAGTATTTTGGCATTTTTATCTCCCTATTAATTATCTATAAATATGAGTATAGTTTGAAAGTTATAAAAATAAGTTTTTAATTTTTATTAAATTGTTTCTGTATTTTTAATTTTAATTGATAATTTATGTGTAATATAACTATTTATTGTTTTGAAGTGTGATTTATTTTTGGTTTTTATTCTTGATTAAATTGGTTGGTATTTAGCATTGACTAAAACACTCGAATTTTAAATTTATATTAAATGTGCTTAATTTTAATCTACTAAGCCTATTTAATTTTTAATATTTACTTGAGGCTAAAAAGTAATTAAATTTTTTGTAAGAATAAGGTGGGCTAAATTAAAAAACCGCCCCAGTAGGCGGATGCTGAATTTACAGCGAGATATAGAAGTGTAGTGGACGATCACTTCTATATTTTTTATATACTTATTTTTCTTCTTTTATAATTTTTGTAAAAGCATCTGACTTGAAATAATTAATGATCATCTCTCCATCATCCCCTGTAGAAGATGATACTTTGAGGGGTTCTTCATAAGTAAACTTAAAATCTGGAGGAATAAATTTTGAGATTGGTGGAAGCTTTGCCTCACCTCCTGTTGTGATTCTTTCAATAAAACCCGCAAGCCAAAGAATATATTCATCTTTATTTTTATATTTTGGCATCAGGCTCATGTCTAACTTTATGGCACATTCTTCTAATGGCTTGGTTAAGCATTCTTCAAAATCTATAAAATTATATTTAAGTTTAAACTTGGTTCCTTTAATTTCGTTACGGATTGCACCAACTAAATGATTTAAGTTCTCTGCTGAGCTTTCTGAAAATAAATTTTTGTCCTCAATTTTTTTATACACATTCTCAGCGATGATTAAATATTGTGGCATCTCTATTTTCTCCCTTTTATAGTTAAGCTACTCACTCAGCCTTTTAAGGAAGTATGATAGATATCATGTTTTCTAATGTAATTGTTGTACTGCTAATTGTAATTAATGTGTTTTTGTGAAAGCTGCAAGCATAACCATCCGAAAGAATTCAGAATAATGCAAACTAAGTCTCATTTTATGGATGGAAACTACTTTAACCAAAAAATAATTTTAGTTCATCCAAAGTTGGAAGTTGATTATAAGATTCATCAGCCGCAATTGTATTGGCCCAATTTGACTTTGAAACAATGCAAAAGTTAAGTTTTTTTAGTACAGTAAGCTCTTGATCTAAAAGACCTAAAGGGATCCACATAAACTGAGTGCTACCTACTAAGTTAGGTACTGGTGATCCACATTGGCTGCAAAATGAAGATGTGAAGCCTGTTTCTTTTTTATAAGTGCGGACAAGTTCTAAACCTGACAACCACTCAAATTTATCTTTGCTTACTAATGTTGCTGCATTTGCCCCCGTTCCGGTTTGTTTACGGCAAAGACTACAGTGGCAGTGATAGACTGTGTTTATTTCATTAGTAATTGAAAATTTAACTTCATTGCATAGACAAGAACCCACGTGACTCATCTCAAGCATCCTTAAAAATAATATTGAATATAGCATTAGGCATAAAAGGGTTAAATTTTACATTATATTTTTTAATGGATATGTCTTCTAAGAAGTGCAAATAAATATAAGGAATTGCTAGCGCTGAGGCTTGGCAGAATGTATTTATAACGTTTAATATGAATTTTGACATATAAATTGAATATAAAAATGCTGTGATGTGTTTATCTTGGATGCGACTTCAAAGCTTACATGATTAATCAACTCTATCAGCATTACAGTAGTATGGCATTAGATGCTTGGGGCTTTAAAAATACACCATCGTATAAAGGTACATACGACCCTGATGAGAATGATACAGTGACGAATAGCTTTAATTGGTTGAATGATGAGCAAGCTACAAAAAAAACAGAACAAGGACTGACTGCTTTTGTGGCATTAGATGATGCCTTTATCAGTATCGCTTCTCGTATGTATCTCATTAGAAATGCAAAAGAAAAAATCGATTTACAATATTATATTTGGACAAATGATTTTGTTGGAAACTTAATGCTGCACGAGTTACTAACGGCGGCAGATCGTGGTGTAAAAGTTCGGTTACTCATTGACGATCAGAATGGAGTAAAACTTGATGGTGTTCTAAGAAGCCTTCTACACCATCCTAACTTTGAAATTCGATTATTCAATCCCTACAAGTTTAGATATTTAAGAATTTTAGACTATATTTTCCGGTTCAAGAAAGTGAACCATCGCATGCATAATAAATTAATTATTGCAGATGGTGTGATTGCCGTAACGGGTGGTCGAAATATTAGTAGTGAATATTTTGACGCAAGTAGTAAGTTTCAGTTTACAGATCTAGATATTTTATTTTATGGGCATACGGTACAACATGCACAGTCTGTCTTTAATGATTTTTGGCAAAGTGATTTAAGCCAAAATGCTACTGAGCTGGTGGGTACATGTGCCATACATCACTTACAATCGTTACGGCAGCACTACCATGATTTAATTCATGAAAGTGAAAATCATACTCAAACCGAAGATAAGCTTTACGATGCTCAAAGCTATTTAAAAGAACTTTTAGAGCACTATCCAATCCAGTGGTCAAAAGCGCACTTTGTTGCAGATTCGCCTAAAAAAATATTAGGGCTAGCCTCCAAAGAAGAGATGCTCTATGGCCAAGTCATGAAGATTATGGGGGAACCAAAGCAGCATATCGAATTGGCTTCAGCTTATTTTGTTCCTACACAACAAGGCACTTACTACTTAAAACAACTCAAGGTACAAGGTGTTAAAGTCAGAGTTTTAACCAATTCTTTTGCAGCAAATGATGTGGCGATTGTGCATGCTTTTTATAGTCAATACCGAGTTGAAATGCTTAAAAGTGGAGTGGAACTATTTGAGTTTAAGCCATTTTTAGAACGCAGACGCAGAACATGGTATGAAGTGGTGACTGGAAGTGTAATCCCTGCAAAAGGTAAAAATAAATCGAGCTTGCATGCCAAATTTTTTGATGTAGACGGAAAAGTGTTTATTGGTTCGTTTAACTTCGATCCACGTTCAACTTACTTAAATACTGAGGTCGGTCTTGTTATTGAGTCGAGTCAATTACAAGCTCAAATTTCAGTCATGCTTGATCAACATTTACCTCAAGTCGCCTATCAACTTAAGTTAAATAGTGAAGGCAAAATTGTTTGGTTAGACTATCAATCTAATGGAAAAGTGGTTGAATACGAAAAAGACCCAGATACGAGCCTTTTCCAACGTACCATGATTAAGGCAGTTTCATATTTGCCAGTTGAATGGATGATGTAACAGCATTTCAACTTTATTTATAAAATACCAATCTCTTTAAAGAATTTTTGATAAGCCTCTGCTTTCTTCTCTAGCGCTAATGGATAGGCTCTAGAAGAAGATGGTAAACGGTATAAATCAATATTTCGTTTAGCAAAGTAAGTAGACGTAGAAGTTCCTATAAGAGGTTTTTCGGTGTGTTCTGGTAAAACTGAAATTAAAGTGTCAGTCGCTTTATCGCCAGTGGTCATAATGGTCTGACAAAGTGGTATCTGTTGTAGCAAAGTAGCAAGATCTGTCGGTGTTACTATTTCAAGAAATTTATCTGCGGCATTACCCTTCAATCGCTTAATTTGATAAGCCGTGTCAAAGATTGCAATACCAGTTTCAATTAAGAAACTTCGAATACGTTCTTCATTAAAATTTTTTTGGTTTTCACTTAAAAAGTAAGTTTTGTCTTGGAAAAAAATTAAACCAAAAATTCGCCACATATCATTTTGGAAATTTGGATAGTAAAAATCCATCTTCCATTTATTACGCGGTGGTGGAAAGCTACCCAACATGAGTAAACGCGCATTTTCAGGTAAAAATGGTTCTAGTGGATGTGTTTCTATCTCAATTATCATAAAAAATCAGTGTTTACTTAAAAACTTTATAAACAAATTACCCTATTTTTTAGTTAATCACGAGTCATGAAATGCAATTTCTTTTAATTAAAGCATTAATTGGAAAAATCAGCTCTTACTGAAAGACCTTGAGGTGATACCTCTTTAGAAATCACCTCAATAATTTGTAACGTATAAGTGAGCTGGTGAACTCAAACTTATTAAGAGTTCAAGACTTTAAAAACCTTACCTGTTCTTGGATGAGCAAAACTGTTATCCGGATCTAAATTAATGACCTTATCTGAAATTACAATTTTAGAAAGTGGTAACCAATTCTGCTCTACTGCAGCATCAACAAAGTTTTTTTCATAAATATTTTCATAAATTTGTTCAACAACGATTTCCATACCACACATACTTTTAGCATTCACTTCTTTTAAAATATGGCGTTTTGACATATTAGTCTCCTTTTTTATTATTCGTATCGATAATAATAAAGGCTCGACTGATACATTATGTAAATTTTAACAATCAAAGTGTTTTTTTGTTTTAATCATACTTTTGTAATAATTAAATGAATAGTTGAGTGATTATTTAATTTAAATATTATCTCTAAGCTAATCTAATTCAAAATAATTATGGCTTTTTATTCTTAATAAAAATAAAAGGGTTCATGGCCTGAACCCTAATTTTATTTAGACCTAAACGTGTACTGCATTATCAAGTGAACCATCATCTTTGTCTTTAGCAGAGTCTTTACTAATCACTGAATCAGTATCGTTATCTCTGTTAAAACTCTTACTGTTCTTTTGCTTTTTCTTGTACATACACATCCCAATCGCAATACCTGTTCCTAAGACTATAATTGACTTTAACATTTTGCACCTCTTCGATTAACGGAGTAACTTTTGAGAAATTAACTTAAATTATTAGCACAAAATTTGTTATTTAAGGGCTTTCATTTGCTCCGGTTTTGTAATGTGTTTAATTTTTATGTTAATTGAATAATCTTATAATCCGTAAAAATAACTTTTGATACAAAGCAAAAAGCCTATTCTGTTTTATGAATAGGCTTTTTACTGTATTTCAGGATTAAGCAGTATTATGAATTGCTTTAAGCAATCTTATTATCTTTAAATACACTACAAATGTATTTAATGCTGAACTTTTAGTCAAGATAGGATTGAGTGATTTTACTAATAATTGGTGGTTCTTGTGATGATCATCACATTATATTGTTAGGATAAGAAAAAACCCATTTCTACTTCTCATGAAGAAATGGGTGATGTGAAAACCACAAAAGACCTGAAATACCAAATGTTCTTACATTCAGTAAGGTTGAGTGTAGTGAATATACCGAATGGTTGACAATTAAACTATTTGTATTTTTTTTAGTCATTTCGGCCAATAAAAAAACAGTTATGATTCTGTAGATTAACTCTGATTAGTCATTCATTATTGACCAAAAATTCTATAAAGTACCCTCACCCAATTATTAAGACATATATTTTCAATCAGTGTTTTAGAATAACCACGCTGTTGCATACGATCAATTAAGCGATGTAGGCCAGACACATCTTCAAGTTCTGTACCAATGAGTGCACCGTCAAAATCCGAACCAAAGCCCACATGTTCTTCGCCCAAATGATCCATTAAATATTCTAAATGTTCCAAAATTACATCTATGGATGTATCTGCATTTCGTTGTCCATCCGATCGTAAAAAAGCGACATCGAAATTAACCCCGACCATCCCTTTACTTTCTCGAATTGCTTTGAGTTGTGGGTCAGTTAAATTACGGGCTTGAGGGCATAAAGCATGTACATTAGAGTGGGTTGCTACAATTGGCTGCTGCAATATTTTTACAGTATCCCAAAAAGCTTGTTCATTCATATGTGAAACATCAATCACCATTTTTTTTTCAGCACAGCGCTTTACAAAATCTTTGCCATCACTCGTGAGACCTGCTCCTGTGTCGGGTGAGTGAGGAAACGTAGCATTTAAACCATGTCCAAAACGAGTAGGTCTATTCCAGAGGGGACCAATACTACGTATGCCTTTTTCATAAAATACATCGAGTAAATCAGGATTGTGTTGTAAAGCTTCTGCACCTTCCATATGCAATACAATTGCTAGCTTTTGCTCTGCTAAACAATCCTGAATATTTTGAACCGAGGTACAGATTTTAATATTTTTAGAATACTGAGTAAGTTGGTGAGCTAAATCGAGTTGTTCTAAACAAATTTGTTCAATTTGCTGTTGCGTAAAATCAGAAGCATTCGGATCAAATAATTTATTGGGATGATGCTGCTTAACATAGTTGTATGGGGGTAAAAAAATCGCAAACATTCCCCCCATAAAACCAGCTTCTTGACAGCGTTTTAAGTCCAGATGGCCTGATAGGCGTGCATGAACAAAAGCATGTACAGGATCTGGATGATCACTTAGCCATAAGCGTGTTAATGCATCATTATGTCCATCAAAAACTGGAATATGGCTAGGCTTCATGAGTATTCCTTCCTACTTGCTATATATCTGTAATCGTGTGGACTGGAATATTTTGTATGGTGCTTAAAGATTTAGAGTTTCTACTATTACGGAATACTAAATTTTGCAAAGGTGCAGCCAATTGACTTTCTGCCCGTGCTTGTTCAATCATTTGATGATACGGCGATTTCCCACATACAGGATCGGCATTAGCTGCATCTCCAGTCAACATATAGGCCTGACACCGACATCCACCAAAATCTCGGTCTTTATCAGGGCAACTACGGCAACCTTCTGGCATCCATGCATCACCACGAAAATGATTGAATCCAGTTGACTTGTACCATATATCTGACAATTTATGTTCGCGGACATTTGGAAACGAAATTGGCAATTGTCGTGCTGCATGGCAAGGTAGCGCCATACCATCTGGAGCAACTGTAAAGAAGATTTTACCCCAGCCATTCATACAGGCTTTCGGTCGCTCTTCATAATAATCAGGCACTACAAAAATGAGTTTGCAAGGATGATTTTGCGCTTTTAATTTTTCTCGATATTCATTGGTAATCCGTTCTGCACGTGTCAGTTGCTCTTGTGTGGGTAATAAACCTTGGCGGTTGAGAAAAGCCCAACCATAAAACTGACAAATTGCTAGCTCGACTGTGTCTGCATTGAGCTCAAGGCAAAGTTCAATAATTTGTTCAATCTGGTCAATGTTATGTCGATGAATAACAAAGTTAAGCACCATTGGGTATTCATATTTTTTAACCAGTCGGCACATTTCATACTTTTGTTCAAAAGCATGCTTTGAACCTGCCAATGCATCATTCACCATAGGATCGCTAGCTTGAAAGCTCACTTGAATGTGGTCTAGGCCCGCTTGTTTTAGATCAGCAATGCGTTGTTCGGTAAGGCCCATACCGGAGGTAATTAAGTTGGTATAAAACCCTTGCTGATGAGCATGTGCAACGAGTTGTTCTAAATCCTGACGTACTAGCGGTTCACCACCAGAAAAACCAAGTTGAACAGCACCCATCTGACGCGCCTGATCAAAAACATCAAACCACTCTTGGGTGGTTAGCTCATTTTTATGCTGAGCATAGTCTAATGGGTTTGAGCAATATGGGCATTGTAGCGGACAACGATAAGTGAGTTCCGCTAATAACCATAAAGGTAGACCAACACCTTCTGTCATACTAAATCAATCCAGTGTTGCTGCTTTGCGACCAGCATGTAATCCACTACATCTTGATCAATCTCAGCAATATCACCAAATTTTTGCTTTAACTGGGCAATAATTGCAGAAACATTTTGCTGCCCATCAATATATTGTCCGATTGCCCCTGCACTCTCATTTAACTTAATCATGCCTTCAGGATATAAAATCACAAAACCATTTTGAGCTGGCTCGAATTGAAAACGGTAACCTTGTCGCCATGTCGGCACAAGGTTTAAATCAAACTGCTCTTTATTCATTTAAATAGTCCTTTGTGCCAAACTCGTTTGCTTGTCACGCTGTGATACGGTGCTTCATTGTGAACATATGCCAAAGTTAAAGCATCTAAAATGCTCCATAAAATATCCAGCTTAAACTGTAATATTTCCAGCATTCGTTCTTGTTGCTCAAAAGTTGTAAATGAATCAAGCGTAATTGTTAAACCATGTTCAACATCACGGCGTGCCTGACTCAAACGAGAACGAAAGTACTCATAGCCTTTATCATCAATCCATGGATAGTGCTGTGGCCATGAATCAAGTCGTGACTGATGAATTTGTGGGGCAAAAAGTTCAGTTAAAGAGCTGCTTGCTGCTTCACGCCATGAAGCACGACGTGCAAAATTTACATAGGCATCTACCGCAAAGCGTACACCAGGTAAAACTAACTCTTCGGAAATAACCTCTTCACGACTCAAGCCCACAGCTTCGGCTAACCGTAACCATGCTTCTCGACCACCTCCATCAGGATATTCACCATCTTGATCGATCATGCGTTGAATCCATTCTTGACGAACTCGTTGATCAGGGCAATTTGCCATAATCGCCGCATCTTTAAGCGGAATATTAATTTGATAGTAATAGCGGTTTGCAACCCAAGCCTGAATTTGTTGCTGGGTGGCTTTACCTTCATACATCATCACGTGAAATGGGTGATAAATATGATAATACTTGCCTTTATCGATAATGGCTTGTTTAAATTGTTCGGTTGTTAAAGCTTCAGGTGTTTGAGTCATGTTTCACCTTAGAGTTCAATTTGCATGCCATCATAGGCAACTTCTACACCATTTGCTTTAAGCTCAGCAAACTGGCTAGAGTTTTCATTTAAAATTGGATTGGTATTGTTAATATGAATTAGCACTTTTTTAGGTGTACTCAGCTGGTTTAAATAAGACAGTGAACCACCCTCGCCACTAATATATAAATGCCCCATTTCACGGCCAGTTTTAGTTCCAACCCCTGTTTGCTGCATTTCATCGTCTGTCCAAAGCGTACCATCAATCATGACGCAGTCTGAACTCTGCATAATCTGCATGATTTGATCATCAATTTTTCCAAGACCTGGTGCATAAAACAACTGCTTTTGTGTTTTATGATCTTTGATAATTAAAGCAATATTGTCGCCATCATGTGGGTCATGTCTATGTGGTGAATATGGCGGCGCAGCACTTTTAATAATTAAAGGCACAAACTCTAAATTTTCGAAACCATCAATTTTAAAGGCTTGTTTAGGATTAATTTGGTTGTATTGAAGACCACCATTCCAGTGTTTGAGCATATTAAAAACTGGAAAACCACTCGTTAAATCTTGATGGACCATTTCTGTACACCATACATTCATTGGGCAACCTTCACGTAAGGTTAAAAGCCCAGTCGTATGGTCTAACTGACTGTCCATTAAAATAACGCTTGTTATTCCTGTATCACGCAATTTACGCGCTGGTTGAGCTGCTTTAAATTCGAAGAGTTGCTGACGGATATCAGGTGATGCGTTTAATAAAACCCAATCTGTTCCATTTTCAGAAACAGCAATTGATGATTGAGTACGGGGTTTGGCTTGGATTGTGCCTGTGCGCACACCATGACAATTCGGGCAATTACAATTCCACTGCGGGAATCCGCCTCCAGCAGCTGAACCTAAAACATAAATATACATAAAATTAATATCTTATTAGAAAGAGATAAGCCCTAGAACAAGACTAGGGCTTATGACATATTTGAATGAAGCTGATTAACGTGCTTCAAAGTACATAGTAACTTCAAAACCAATGCGTAAATCAGTAAAAGCTGGTTTAGTCCATTGCATAAATTATCTCCGGTTCATATTAATCTTATGAAATGAATCACTTGATTAAGATTTATAAGGCAATTAAAAATTTATTCTAAATAAAAAAATTGGGTTTGTAGACCACCCCTAGCTAAGATATTGTTCGATAATTGTGTTTTTTGTCCAAATTTTAATATTCCGAACATAGTTGCTTATTGGGTGTTTCATCAAATATTCATACTAAAAGCGTATTTTTTATCCGTCTTAATTGATCAAATGATAAAAAAATGAAAAATTTAACAATACTTTTTAAAGTAACAACACTTTCTCTGGCTGTAGCGTTATTGGCGGGATGTAATGACGATGATGATAATGACACAGCACCACCTGCCCAAAGAAGCAATCAAACCGTAAATATTTTAGCTTTTAATGACTTTCATGGAAATCTTGAGCCACCTAAACGTTATGTCGAGGCATCAAATCCAAATGATGCTACTCAATCTATTCGTATTCCTGTGGGAGGAGTGAGTTACTTTGCCGATGCAATTAAAAAACTTAAAGCAGAAAATCCAAATAATGCTGTGGTTTCGGCGGGTGATTTAATTAGTGCCTCTCCTCTCACCTCTTCTTTATTTTTAGATGAACCAACTATTGAAATCATGAATGATATTCAAATTGACTTTAATGCTGTAGGTAACCATGAATTTGACCGTGGTACAGACGAATTACGCCGTTTAAAAAATGGTGGATGTCAGCAATATACCAGCACTGTACCTTGTCAAATTAATAAAAATTTTAGTGGTGCAAAATTTGATTTTCTCGCTGCTAACGTAGCAATGAAAAATGATGCGAGCAAAACAATCTTTCCTGCATATAAAGTCAAAACTTATGGTGGAATTCCAGTCGCATTTATTGGTTTAACCCTTAAAGCGACGCCAAGTATTGTTTCTGCGGCGGGTATTAAAGACGTTGAGTTTCGTGATGAAGCTGATACGGTAAATGCCTTGATTCCTGAGTTACAAAAACAAGGCATTGAAGCAATTGTTGTTGTGGTACATGAAGGTGCAGCGCCGAGTACTAAGTTTAATGAAAAAACTTGTGATGGTTTAAGTGGTCCAATTTTAGGAATTTTGGATAAGCTTAATCCAGCAGTTGATATTGTTGTTTCAGGTCACACACATCAATCTTATATTTGTGACTATGCTACAAAAAATCCGGCAAAACCATTCTTGCTTACCTCAGCTGGACAATATGGCACGCTCATTACTGACATTAAGGTTGAACTTGATGGTAAAACCGGTGATGTGATTAAAAAGGATGCTAAACAGGTTCCTGTACAAAGTGAAGCCTACACATCTGGGACAACCACTGTAAGCCTTACAGATCTCTATCAAAAATTTAGCAAAACGCCAAGCATTGAAGCCATTTTAGATAAATACCGCCAAGCTGTGACTACCATTTCAAGTCGTGTGGTTGGAACTGCAACAGCAGTAATAAGTCGTACTCAAGTCGAAAGTGGTGAAAGTCCGCTAGGTATTATGATTGCCGATGCTCAGCAAGCGGCTGCCTTAAAAGCAAGTAATCAAGGCTCTGATTTTACGCTAATGAATCCAGGCGGTGTGCGTGCTGATCTACTTATTAACAGTAGCAACCAGATTACCTTCGGCGATGTTTTTGCGGTTCAACCATTTGGTAACTCTATTGTGACATTGAGCTTAACCGGTAAACAGATTAGAGATGTGCTTGAACAACAATGGTCTGGTGCAAATGCAAATTCACCTAAAATTTTACAGCCATCTAAAGAGTTGAGTTATCAATATGCGACAAATACGTCTGTTTCACCAAGAGCAAGTAACATCATGGTTGCTGGTTCGCCGTTGCTTGACACTAAAGTGTATCGCGTGACGGTAAATAGCTTCTTGGCAGATGGTGGTGACAACTTTACGGTATTAAAAGAAGGCCAAAACCGTGTAGGTGGTGGTCAAGATATTGATGCTCTTGAAACTTATATTGCGGAAAACTCAAAGAATTCCCCATTAACTATTCCCGCTACGACTCGAATTAAAGTCGTCAAATAGCAAATTTAATAAAAAGGGACAGTTTAGGCTGTCCTTTTTTCTATCTAAATTTTTTATTCTGTATAGAGATTAAGTTCAATGCTACTGATATTAGTCCCTGTATTCGCAAAAATAACATCTATGACTTCATGCAGTAGTTCTTTCACTTTTTCATGTTCATAGCTAGTTGCTTCTGCGGTTTTTAGACAAATCAAGTTACAGCTCATTTTATCTTTTCTAAGCTTATAGATACTCTTACTTTTTCCTAAGAACACCCTTTTGATGAGCTTGCGATTTTCAAATTCAGATAAAATGCGATAAATCGTTCCGAGTGTAATTTTATGTTCATTTTTAATTTGCGCATAAATGCTCACCGCGCTTAAACCTTGTGGATTTTGATTTAAAATTTCAAAAACCTGTATTCTCGATTTTTTTATTGGTAGTCCATTTAATAATGATTTTGAAGTTGCCGTCATGATTAATTAGCCCTAATGTTGAAAAGTATAGAAATTCTTAAAATTATTTTGTCTATACTTGTTTGAAAATTATGGATATTTTTAATAAAAAACAAAGCCTATTCCCCTACGAATAGGCTTTGTACTTAGTTTTAACTTAGAAACTATAAGTCGCTTTTACAAAGTAATTGCGGCCATAAAGTTTGGTGTTAAATGATGCATTTTCATTTTCCAGATCAACATTGGTCAGATTTTTTACACCATAGTCCAATGTTAAACGTGGAGAAAGTGGTGAGGTAAATGTCACATCGTAAGTAGTATAGGCTGGTAACTCTTTACCACTAGATAACATTTGATGACCTATATAGCTTGCACCAAATTTCATACGATAATTTTCAACAATAGCCCATGAAAGGGAGCTATTAATTAACCATTCCGGACGTTCAGTAAGGTCTTTACCAGTTACTTCATTTTTAGCATCTAAATATGTTGCATTAGCTGTTATCCCTAAATCATCACTAAAGTCATATCCACCGTTGAGTTCCACACCTTTCAGTTTTGCTTTAGCAACGTTGTCCCATTTATATGGATATTTGGTTGGATTTGGAGAATTAGGATTAGAAACACGTTCAATTAAGTTCTCAACATCATTTTCAAATACTGTAACACCTGCATTCCAGTTTGGTTTACGAATAATTAAAGATGCTTCATAGTTAGTACTTTCTTCGGGTTTTAAATTTGGATTCCCTGTAATAAAACAGCTACCTCCACAAGAAATTAACTCATAATTTGCATCTAACTGATAAGGTCCAGGAACTTTATAAGCTTGCCCAACACCACCTTTAAGAATAACTCCTTCAGCGAGTTCATAAGCTAAATAGGCTTTACCAGTTGCTTTGCCATCAAAATTATCAAAGTCATCGTAACGGCCACCTAAAGTTAAGGTCAGAGCATCATTAATATGAGTATCATTCTGAACAAATATCCCATAACTTTTCTGTTCAGATCCACCAGATGTGTATCCTACGGGATCTGTCACTTGCTGATCTTTATAATCAACACCAGCTGTGCTGTTATTCAGCATCCAGTCAAAGTTAGCAAAAGCACGACCTAGTAAGTTTTCTTGTTTATAGTTACGACTTTGCGGGGCATTATATTCGCTGTCAAAGTCATAAATTTTAGCAGTTTCTTTCCCAATATAAGCTTCTGTTTTCCCCCAACTCCATTTCCCTCGATGAGTAATACCTAAATTGGTACGCTCATCTTCACCTTCTTGAATTGAAGATGCCGCATCTTGGGTAAGTGGTCTCTTATCTTTGGTATAGCCTAAATCTAGATCTAAAGTTTGTTGGTCATTAATATCCCAGCTTAAGGTCCCATGTACGTTCTTTGTGTCTTTCTCTACAAAATAGGCGCCATTTGAGTCTGGTTTTCCATTTCGATACCAAGCATCGCGGTTATAAGAATCACCAGAAAGAGAAAAACTAACATTATCGGTTAAGCCACCAAAGAGATTAAATCCGTATCGGAATTGATCTTTTCCATTTCCTCGGTCAGCTCGGTTATATTGGCCAAAGATTGAACCATGAAGCTGCCCATTCTCGGCTTTCTTAGTAATAATATTGATTACCCCACCCATGGCATCAGAACCATAAAGCGATGACATTGGTCCACGAATCACTTCAATTCGTTCTATACTATTTAGTGGAATTGAACTCCAATCAAAGTCATTACCTCGCCACATCGCTCCTAAAGAAGATGTTCTTTTTCCATTGATTAGAATTAAAGTATAACTACCTGAAGTATCTTGCATCCCTCGGATAATAATTTTGTCCTGTCCGCTGTTATAGTTATAAACCCCAGCTTGTTTTTGTAAAACATCAGCAAGACTCAGTGCCGCACTGCGTTCAATTTCTTCACTTGTGATCACACTAATGGATGCAGGTGCTTTATCTACATCTTGTTCTTTTAATGCAGCAGAAACCACAATAGTTTTAAGTTTTTGAACTGGTTCACTATTACCTTGCTGTTCACTATCTGTATTTGCTTGAACGGCGAAAGGAAGCAGTGTTGAGATGGCGACCACCAGCGCCTTTTTCGTTAACGTCATTTCTCGGCCCTTATTCTGGATAATGATTACCACATGATAATTATTATCATTTATGATGTGCCGAGCATCATATACGCATGACTTTTACTGATCAAGATAAAAATAATTATTAGTTGTGTAATGATAACCATTATTGTTTGTGATGTAAAAAAGCGTTACCATTACACTTTCGTGTGCCTAAAAACCTATTTAAAACAATCTTAAAGTAGACATAACAATGCTCTCTCGATTTTTTATCTATCACCCTATTTTTGTTTCTGTCATTGCAATTACTATTCTTATTTTTGGTTTTCTTGCCACTTTAGCCATGCCAGTCGAACGCTATCCTAACCTTGCTCCACCGGGTGTTACGGTTGTTGCGAACTATCGTGGTGCAGCTGCTGACACAGTCGAAGAAAGTGTGACCCAAATTTTAGAACAACAAATAAAGGGTCTAGATAATTTACTTTACTTTACGTCCTATAGCGAATCATCGGGAACAAGTAGTATTGATATTCATTTTAAAATTGGCACAGACATTGATAAAGCACAGCTCCAAGTACAAAACAGAATTAATGGTGCATTAAATCGTTTACCTGAGGAAGTTCAAAGACAAGGTGTAAACATATGGAAAACCACGGGTGATATGTTGCTTATTGTGGGCCTATATGATGAAACAGGTAAAACCAGTAATATTGATTTATCTGATTATATGGTCAATCACTTTGAACAACCTTTAAGTCAGTTGCAAGGAATTGGTGAGGTTGATGTTTTTGGTTCAAGTTATGCCATGCGCATTTGGTTAAATCCAAATCAACTTAGAAATTACCAACTTGTGCCGAGCGACATTGAAAAGGCCCTCGAAGATTATAATACTCAGATTGCTGCAGGTTCGATTGGTGCAATGCCCTCTGCTTCTGACCAAAATATTTATGCAAAAGTAAAAGCTGGTTCACGTTTAAAAACAATTGATGACTTTAAATCGGTGGTGGTTAAAGCAAATATTGACGGTAGTCTTGTTTATTTAAAAGATGTCGCGAGAGTCGAATTAGGTGCAGAAAATTACGAAAGCATTAATACACTTAATGGCTACCCATCGGCAGGTTTAGGAATATCTCTCAGCCCCGATGCCAATGCAATTGAGACTTCTGCTCTCATTAAAGAAAAAATGGCTCAACTTAGCCAGCATTTACCAGCTGGATATAAAATTGTCTATCCACGAGACAATACACCATTTATTGAAGAGTCAATTAAGCAGGTCATGATCACGTTGCTTGAAGCAATCGTGCTTGTTGTTATTGTGATGTATCTCTTTTTACAAAATTGGCGTGCAACTCTTATTCCAACCATTACCGTTCCGATCGTCATTAGTGGCACATTTGTAGTGTTGTATTTATTTGGGATGAGCATTAACACGCTTACGCTATTTGCACTGGTTTTAGCGATTGGATTATTGGTTGATGACACGATTGTAGTCGTGGAAAATGTTGAACGGCTTATGCACGAACAACAGCTCAGTGTACGTGAAGCTTGTTTGATGTCGATGCAAGAGATTAGCGGTGCATTGGTAGGTATTACGTTGGTCTTAACCGCGGTATTTATCCCAATGGCTTTTTTTAGTGGTTCGACGGGTATGATTTACCGTCAGTTTTCTATTACATTAGCAGCGGCGATGTTGTTGTCATTATTTGTAGCCATGACCATCACGCCAGCAATGTGCGCAGTTCTATTAAAAAAACATCATAAAAAACCAAAATGGGGACAAATGCTTGAGCTTGCTCTTCAAAAATTCAGATCAGCTTTTAGTTTTTTATCTGTTTGTTTAATCCAGTTTAAAGTATTTTCCAGTCTGTTGGTTGTGGGCATCGCGGTTATTCTATTTATAATTTACCGCAGTTTGCCTACAAGCTTTATTCCAAATGAAGATCAAGGATTACTTGCTGTTCCCTATAGTTTGCATAACAGTGCTTCAATGAGTCAAACCGAAGAAATTGGAAGACTCGTCAATAATTATTTCTTTGAACATGAAGGCAAAAATATTAATACCGTACTGGTCGTAAATGGACAAAACTTTTCAGGGAGCGGTCCAAATTTAGGTATGGCCTTTGTTTCGCTTAAACATTGGAATGAGCGTAAAGGAGAAGCTAATGCGGCGAGTGCTATTCGTGAACGTGCCCAAGCATATTTACAAAAAAACTTGCCGGCTAAAGTCATGGTAGGAATGCCACCAAGTGTATCTGGTTTAGGTCAATCTGACGCTTTAGAACTTTGGCTTAGAGATGTAAATGGTCAAGGGCGCGATGAATTAATTAAACAATATAAAGCCTTAGAAAAAGAATCTCGAAATTATTCAGCCTTTGAAAATCTAAGTCCCCTTGTGAGTGAAGATAAAGCCGAAGTATTTATTCAACTCGATCAAAATAAAGCCAAAATGTTAGGAATTGACCAACAAGCAATTCGTTCAACATTATCGACTGCCTGGGGTGGAAACTATGTTGGCGATTTTGTTGAACGAGGTCGAATTAAGAGAATCATTATGCAAGGTGATTCAGAGTTTCGTTCTAAACCCGAGGATTTAGCGTATTGGCATGTACGCAATAACTCAGGTGGAATGCTTTCCCTTGCTCATTTTGCGCAAAGTCAGTGGACAGGTGGCCCAGAAGCTCTTACCCGATTTATGGGACTAACTGCCATTCAACTTGAAGCCAATGTAAGTCCAGGCTTTAGCTCAGGTCAGGCAATGCAACAGTTAAGTGATATGGTCAGTAAACAGTCTGGTATAGATGTAGCATGGAGTGGTCTTTCTTTACAAGAACAGCAATCTAGCAGCCAAGCGATCTATTTATATCTCATTTCTATTTTGTTTATTTTCTTATGTTTGGCTGCCTTATATGAAAGCTGGAAAGTTCCTTTTATTATTTTATTAGGGCTACCTCTAGGCATTACAGGCACTATTATTTTTGCTTGGATTTTTAAGTTACCTAACGATGTTTACTTTCAAATTGCCCTATTAACAGGTATTGGCTTATCTTGTAAAAATGCAATTCTGATTGTTGAATTTGCGACTCAAGCACTCAAACAAGGGAAAAGTAAAATCGATGCAGCAAGTGAAGCATTAAAGCTACGTTTACGTCCAATTCTGATGACATCTCTTGCCTTTGGTGCGGGTGTGGTTCCTTTAATTTTTGCAACTGGTGCAGGCGCTGCTAGCAGATATGAAATTGGAATGAGTGTATTTGGTAGTGTCGTGTTTGGTACCTTACTGGTACCGCTATTTACGGTGTTCTTCTTTGTTGTGGTTCATAGTTTACCGAGTTTTCAGTGGTCAATGAGTAAACTATGGTTGAGTCGAACTTTAAGATTTAATAGCCGTATTAAAAAGGACAATACATCCTTTTAAAGGTTGAAATAAAAAATGGCAGATTTAATATCTGCCATTTTTCATTCTTTTAATTTAAGCGACTAGCTTATCAATCCACACTTCAAGTGTTGGTTGTTCAGCTAAATCTTCAAAGCTCACTTGTGCGCCGTAAGCTTGCCATTTACCTACTAATGTCATGAGTCGTACAGAATCAAGTCCAAGCATGAGTAAATCATCATTTAACTGAATGTCTGATGCAGGAATCTGAAGTTGTTCACTCACTGCCAAAACAATACCTTCTTGCGTGAGTGGTGATGCAGCTTGTTCAAGTGTCCAAGCTCGTGTGACTTGCTGAGTTGTAATCACTTGCCCACAACGTGTACTTGCATATTTTAAAGCCATATCGTGCTCTTCACGGCTAAAATCAGCGAGCGCATCACCACATAAAAACGGCTGGATATTTAGCATAAAGGCTTCCGCTGCACTCATAAGACAGCCAATATGAGCATAAACACCACAAATGATGAGTTGATCGCGGTTTGACTCACGCATAAGTTGTTCGAGTGGAGAAAATTTAAAAGCGCTATAACGCCACTTTGTTAAGACAGTATCATTTTTATCAGGCGTAATTTCTGGCAAAATTTGAGTAATTTTAGGGTCATCTTTTAGGCCAGTTCCCCAAAAGTCAGTTAATAACTGGCGATGTTCAGGTGTCTGGTTACCGGGCTGTGCCGTATAGACCACAGGAATATTAAACTTACGCGCAGTTTCAATCAGTTCTTTGGTATTTTTAATAAGCTCTGGAATAGGCGCTTGAGTTTGATCATAAAAATCTAAAAAATATTGCTGCATATCATGTACTAATAAAACAGCGCGATTGGTATGCAACTGCCAATGTGTTTTATTCGCTGTAAACTCGTGCGCTTGTGGCATGCTGTAACTAGCAATTTTAGGAATACTCATCAAATTTTTCCTTTTTATCTTTAAGCAAGAACATTGGTGTTGGTTTCAAATTGTTGACGTAATCTTTTTTTGTTGATTTTTCCAAAGGCTGTATATGGAAATTGCTCGATAAATTCGACTCGATCGGGAATTTTGTAAGTAGCAAGTCCATAATCTTTTAGATGTTGACGAACTGACATTGCAAGACGAATTGGGCTCGGATCATCGGTTTGTGCTTGCCATGCAACAAAGGCGCAGCTTTTTTCACCCATAATCTCATCAGGCATAGCAACCAATGCTGCTAGACGAATTTGTGGATGAGTTAATAAAGCTTGTTCAACTTCTTCTGTCGCAATTTTTTCACCAGCGCGATTGATTTGTTCTTTTGAACGCCCTTCCACAACAATGCAGCCATCTTCGCGAATACGTACTAAATCGCCTGTTCGATAAAAACCATCTGGTGTGAAAGAACGAGCGTTGTGCTCTGGCGCTTGATAATAGCCGCGAATGGTATAAGGGCCGCGCGTCAACAAATGCCCTACCTCTCCAGCATCTACTGGCTGATCGTTATCATCCAGCACTAAAATTTCATCATCTAGTGAGATTTTTAAACCTTGGGTATGGATAATCTGTTCTTTCGTCATCCCAAAACGGGTGTAATTCACTAGCCCTTCAGCCATTCCAAAGACTTGTTGTAAGTTAACTTGGAACTCATCAATCAAGCGTGAGGCAACTGCATCGGGTAATCGTGCTCCTCCGACTTGCAAGCAACGTAAAGTTGATAATATTGGATCTTGATCTTTCGCTGCTTTATCCATCCATGGTCGAACCAAAGCAGGAACCAAGCAAGCATCTGTTACACCGTGTTTTTTGATTAATGAAAAAGCAGTTTCAGGGCTTGGGTCAGTTCCTAAAACCACAGCACCGCCCGAATAAAAAATACCTAAAGAACCCGCCGAGCTCATTGAAAAATTATGCGCCGCTGGCAAAACCATGAGTAAGCGTGATGACTGGTTGAGATGGCAGATTTTTGCGCTCTCACGTACGCTATATAAGTAGTCGTCATGGGTGCGTGGAATCAGTTTAGGAACACCAGTACTTCCACCTGAAAGTTGTAAGAAAGCAACCTGATCTGCCGTAGTCGGAGAAATCGCTGCATCCAAGATACTGGTTTCTTTTAATATATCTTGAATTGCTATAAATTTATCGGCATTTCCAAGTACAAATACATGTCGTAAGCAAGGAGCAGTTTGCTGAAGCTTTTCGGCAAGCTCTCGGTAGTCAAATTTTTGTGCTCCAAAATCAGCACAGAAATAAGATTTTGCTTGAGTTTGTTTAAAAAAACTACTTAATTCTGCAAAGCGATGTGCGGGTAAAGACATCACAGGTAAAGCACCAAGCCGAATCAGTGCAAAAAATAAAACATAGAACTGATAGTGATTCGGCATTTGTACAACCGCCTTATCACCAGCTCTTAGTCCATGTTGATATAAGTGAGTTGCACAGCAGTCGACTAAATAATCAAACTCAGTGTAACTCAGGGCTTTATCACCGTCATATACCGCAATATTTTGTGGGTATTTTTGAGCACTTTCACGCAAAAAATCACTCAAGTTTTGTCCAAGCCAATAACCTTTTTTACGGTAAATCTCAGCAAACTCTGCTGGATATGGCACGGCGCCATCCAGATAAACCTGTGTTGTCATGTGTTTGGTCCTTGTATTGGCAATTGATTGGGTGAAATCTGGAATCCATCCAGTACAGTACGAAATTTAGCGGCTGTTTCAGCATGTTCGGCTTGTGGACGAGATGCCTCCACAATCCCTGCACCAGCAAATAAACGAGCAATGTTCTGATAGATTCGGGCACAGCGAACAGTCACCGACCATTCACCATTACCTTGTTCATCTGCCCAGCCCATAGTTCCTGCAAATAATTCACGGTTAAATGGTTCTAGTTGCTGAATTAATTCTTTAGCAATTGGACTAGGCTCTCCACAAATTGCGGGTGTTGGGTGTAAACGTTCAATTAAGTCAAAAACATGAGTATCGGCTTTCTTAAGTTCGCCAGTAATATGTGATGCCAAGTGCCAGAGGCGTTTAGTACGAATGAGGGATGGTTGTTTAGGTACTTGTAATTGCTTGCAGAAAGGTGTTAGCTCATCAGCAATCATTTCGATGACAAGAGCATGCTCACGTTGATCTTTTTGTGAAGAAAGTAATGCTCTGGCGTTGTTTTGGTCTACGGTTGGGTCATCATCACGAGCCAATGTACCAGCAACCGGTTTGCTCCAGATTTTTGTATTTTGCTTTGCAATTAAAAGTTCGGGGCTTGCACCAACAAACCATCCTTCACGCTGAGGATGCCTCGCGACTGCATAGTTATAGCCTTCGGGATTATGCTTAGCTAAGTTGTAAAATAAGTCCGAGACGGGAATATTTTGTTCAAATTCAAGTTGTAAAATACGAGCAAGTACGGCCTTATCAAGTTTTTTTGCTTTCATTTGCTGAACTAAATACTCAACTTGCTGTTGATAATGTTCACCTAAAGGGAAGTAATCTGCCTTTTCTAAAGATAAAGGACCAAAATCAATATCGGATTGTGCATAGAGTACTTTCTGATAGATTTTTGCATTTTGCATGAGCATTAAATTGACATCGGCTGCCGAGCAAAATGGTAGTCCACCCATAATTTTGACGTCTTTATAACCGTCATTTATTGCAAGCTGTAATTGAGCTCTTGCTTCATCTAACCAATCTTTTAAAAGGCTATTTTTTGTGACTTGAATATCTCGTAATTTTTGATGACTATTGATGGTGTATTCTGGCGTTGTGAAAATAAAACCTGCGTCATTTCCACAATTTAAAATTTCTTGTGCTAATGCAACGCGGCTTTCAGTAAAATTTTCTCGTTGGATAAAATACGGATGCTGTGCCGACATCTCGCAACTCCTTATACAGTTATTTTGTTGTAATGAATGGATGTTTAAACGCCTAAAGTGGCTCCTCCATCAACCACAATTTCTTGCATGGTAATTTGTGCAGCCTGATCAGAAAGTAAAAAGCTGACCGTATTGGCAATATCTTCAGGTTGGGCTAATTTTCTTAACGGAATGCCTGTACGGTATTGGCTTAAATCTCCATCGATTACCGCAGGCGGAGGTGTATTATCTGTCCAAAGCTGCTGCTGCATTTGAGTTAGCGTAGAGCCTGGTGAAACAATATTAAGCCGTACTTGATGAGGTGCGATTTCAAGAGCAAGATTACGGCAGTAATGGCTCAATGCAGCTTTTGTCGTTGCATACATGCCAAGTTGTATACGTGGCATCCGTGAACTATTCGAGCTAATCGTGACAATACTTCCCTGCTTTTTTTCACAAAAATGCTTGGCCAGTTGTTGACTAATCGCAATAGGTGCCATGACATTGACCGAGAAAAGTGTTTGCCAATCTTCTGTTTTTGCTTCAAGCATAGAACGCATAATCAACACGCCCGCTGCATTCACTAAACCCGTCACGCTATGTTTGTTTAAAATATTGTTAATGAGCTTTGCTGTTGTTTCTTGATCAGTAATATCTTGCCGAAAGCCTTGCCAACGTGATTTTTCACTATCTTCTAGCTTTTGTGCGATTTCCCATTGTTCTGGGTTTTCCTGTTGGTCGATGCCGATGACTTGATACCCTTGCTGCAATAATTTTTTTGTAATAGCAGCTCCAATACCTCTTGCAGCACCTGTGACTACGATGGTAGAGCTCATGTTTTACTCCAGTTTGACACGAATATTAAATTTCGCCACATAATTGCAAATAATTATCATTATTATCAAGTGCGATAAATATCAAACATAAGATTACAATCTAAATCAAGTTATTTATTAACCAAGAAATCAACTTACTTAATTGTTTTTTAATGATTTTAATAAAACACGTCTTTTTTTATTGATTATAATGATAATTGTTTTCATTTACTAATGAGAATCATTTTGATAATTTGACCGCGCTTTCTTGTCGAGATGGACTCAAAATGAAGCCATTTTCTCAACCCTTACATCCCCTATTTCAACAATTCAATGTTGGGAGTGAAGTCTGGTGGAATACCTTAAAAAAACTAGGTAGCCCGCTGGTCAACCTGCAAAAAAATAAAGCGCTTTGTACCTTTGTTTGGCGTAGCCCTGAGCTTAAAGAAAGTATCTTTGTTTATATTGATATCTATTCACAGAGCCCTTCCATCTATCAAAAGTGGAATCGTTTTAGCCGTATCGCTGGGACAGATGTGTACTTTTTTGAAATAGAGCTGCCTCTAGCTTGGGCTGGTAGTTATGTTGTAGTTACGGCTAGTGAAGAAGCGCCAGAAAGAGATTGTGCGGCAACACGACGCTCATGGTGGCAAACACAGCTTAAACAGAGTGCTCAAATTGACCCATTCAATCAACATCGGTTTTACACGGGACATCTAGCTCGATATATCAATCAAATTCAACTTAAAAACACGAAATCTTTAATAGCCGATTGCCCAATTACAAAGACATTTCAGTGGTCAAGTCGCTTATGCCAGCAGGACTATTTAGTCGACGTTTTTATTAGTCATCAAACAACTCAAGAAGACTTGCCACTCATCATTTTGCTTGATGGCCAAATCTGGAGCCGAGAGCTTTCGATTATTCCCGAACTTCAGCATTTAACTGTTACAGATAAGATTCGCCCAGCAGTTTATGTTTTTGTTCATAGTTTCAATAGTCAACAACGCCAACAAGATTATGGTTGTCATGATGCGTTTAGTCAGGCGTTGGTTGATGAACTTATTGAAATACTCTTAAAAGAATATTCTTTTATTTCTAAAACAGGCATTACGTTATGTGGTCAAAGTTTAGGTGGATTATGCGCTTTACATAGCGCTTTGTTGTTCCCGACCATTTTTACTTCCCTGATTTTGCAATCTGGATCTTATTGGTGGTCAGATTTTTCGAACAGTACGTTAGGTCAAAAACACAAAGGTAATATTTTAGAACTGCTTCAAAACTTATCTCATCAATTAGCAAAAACAACTCAAATTTATATCAGTGCCGGCACATATGAAACCGATATGCGGGACGATGCCTTTCAACTTTATCAACAATTGCAATCATTTAATCAAGTGAGTTTTCACAGTTTTTCAGGCGGACATGATGCCGTGAACTGGCGTACTGACTTGCTTAAGGCATTGCAAAAAACTCTTTCACTATAACCATTTGTTTCATCAAGGATAACAATATCATGAGCAACTTACAGGAAAACTATATTAATCCTTTCGATAATGAAAGTTTGTCTTTTCAGGTTTTAAAAAATCAACAAGGTGAGTTCAGTTTATGGCCTGCTCAACATCAGGTGCCATCGGGGTGGGATATTCAGCATGGACCAGATACGCGGGCTTCGTGTATTGCATATGTGGAAAAGCACTGGCTTGCAATTAACCCCTTTCAACAAGCGTAAAGGAGTATTGTCATGAATCAGGCATTAAACAATGAATTTACTCCGGACCTTTCACAACCTGCTCGTTTTGAATTAGCCTCTACTCAGCTCGGTATTTTTCTTGCCGATCATTTAAGTTCAATTGAAGATTTATATACCATTGCGCATTGTTTGGAACTACCAAAAACTGTCGATATCCCAACGTTTAAAAAAGCAATTCAAATCGGCTTAAATGAAGCCGATACGGTCATTGCTTCATATTCATCTGAAGCGTCTCAACCATTTATTGAGCTTAATAATCAAATTCAGTTTCAAATTGAAGAATTTGATTTTTGTCATTTAACGCCTAAAAAAGCTCAACAACGCTTATGGGACTGGATGCCATCAGACCGTCAATGTGCTAAATCACTTAAAGCTGGTGAATCTCAACTGTTCCGTCAGGTGCTATTTACGACGCATGACAAAGTGTATTGGTATCAACGTTATCACCACATCATGCTTGATGGATTTAGCATGATTAACTTAACCAAACGTATTGTTGAACTTTATCAACAATTACAAGAAGGAAAAGAACTTTCGGTTTCTCCGTTTATTGGCGTGAATGAAGTTATTTCGGAACGTCAGGCTTATGAAAATAGTCATCAATTTAAAATAGACCAAGCTTTCTGGAAAGCTTACTGTGAAGATTTACCTAGTCCAGTTAGTTTAAGTACTCATCATTTAGCGGCAAAAACTACAGCAACATTTGTTAAGCATCAGCTGCGTTTTTCTCAAGGAATTTTAGAGCAAATTCAAGCTTTAGCTGCGCAATCTAAGCTAGCTTTAAATGACATGATGATGTCATTGTCATTACACTATGTTTACAAACTGACTGATAAAGCTGAGTTGGTTAACGGTATTCCATTTATGCGCCGTTTAGGCTCAAAAGCGATTCGCTCAACCTTACCTACGGTAAATGTGTTGCCTGTGAAGTTTAAAGTTGATGAAAAAGACAGTTGGGTGAGCTTGGCTCAACATGTACAAGGGCAATTACGAGAAATTCGCCCACATCAAAAATACGATGCAGAACAAATTTTAAGAGATTTAAATAGTATCGATATTCATGAACGAATGTACGGTCCTATTTTAAATTATAAAGCTTTTGATCAAGACTTGGTGTTAGACGGTGAAAAGGTCAAAACACACCATATTTCTACAGGACCAATTGATGATTTTGAGTTTTCCTTTATTGTTCAAGATCATGAACTCATTATCGAACTACGTGCAGATTCGCAGCGTTATACACAAGATGAACTATTTAACCATGGTCAACGCTTAACTTTATTGCTTGAACAAGCTCTAATTCGTCCAGAACAGGCATGTAGCAATTTTAATACTACGACACCACAAGAGCTGGCTACCCTAACCCAAAGTGGTATTGGTCCACGTGTTAGCCACCCTGCCCAATATAATAATGTTTTAGATATTTTTTATGAGCAAATTAAAAACTATCCCGAACGTACCGCAATTGTGAGTGGCGAACGTCCAAACCTTCAGCATCTTAGTTTTGCTGAGCTTGCAGTACGAGTGAATCAACTGACACGGTTTTTACAAGAAAATGGGGCCAAAAAGCAAACTGTCATTGCTGGTGCTATTCCTCGTTCGATTGACTCAGTTGTGGTGATGTTATCTGTATTAAATTCTGGTGCAAGTTTCTTGCCTCTCGATCTAGATTATCCAATCGATCGTATGCAAATGATGTGTGAAGATGCAAATCCATTATTTGTATTAACCACACAAGCACTTGCACAGCAGTTACCTCAAAATATTCAACAGCTATATCTTGATAATGAAAATGTCCAGAGAAAAATTCGAAAGCAAGACGCGAGTGATATTCCTGCTGAAAATCGTAAATTTGATTTTCAAGACGTCGCTTATGTAATTTTTACCTCAGGAAGTACTGGTCGTCCTAAAGGAGTAATGAACACACATGGTTCTTTACTCAACCTCATTTTGTCGCATAAACCAACCATCTATTGGCCAGTATTAGAAGCGGTAAATGAGCGTTTCCCTGACCGTCCGTTACGTGCAGCGCATACACACTCTTTCTCGTTTGACTCATCTTGGTTGCAAGTTTTCTGGATGTTATGGGGCCAAGAGCTACATATTTTTGATGAAAACATGCGCCGTGATGCATTTGGTTTAGTGAAAGAAATTCAGCAACGACAAATTGATACACTCGATCTACCGCCATCTTTTTGTGCACAAATGATGACGAATGGTTTATTTGCTGAAAATCAACATCATCCAAGTCTTATTTTGATTGGTGGTGAAGCTGCACCTCTAGCCTTATGGCAACAGCTCAATGCTCAGCCAGCGCTTTTTGCTCATAACTTATATGGTCCAACAGAATATACGGTTGATACTTTCCGAGCAGAATTAAAGCAGACAGCTCGCCCTGTCATTGGTAACCCTATTGGTAATACACAGGCCTACGTACTAGATCGCCACTTACAACGATGCCCGACTGGCGTTATTGGTGAGCTTTATATTTCTGGCTTTGGGATCGCCAATGGTTATTTAGGTCGCGCTGACTTAAGTGCTGCCCGCTTTGTAGCGAATCCATTTGAACATGGACAGCGCATGTACCGTACAGGTGATTTAGTCCGCTGGAATAGCACAGGTAAACTTGAATTTATGGGCCGCTGTGATGACCAGATTAAAATCCGTGGTTATCGTGTTGAGATTGGCGAAGTCGAAAATGCGCTTTCGATTTTAGCCAATGTTGAAAGCGCAGTCGTGATTGCAGAACCGATTAATAACAGTCATCGTTTACTCGGTTATTGTGTGGTCAAAGACATTGAACTTGATGAAAAAACCCGTGAACAACTAAGTCAGCAATATTTAAGTCAGTTACGTCAAAACTTACCTGAATATATGGTGCCTTCTGCCCTGACTGTTATGTCCGAATTTCCACGAAATGTAAGTGGAAAAGTTGATAAAAAAGCACTACCAAAGCCTCAAATTCGTACCCATAGCCGAATGGCCGAAACACCTGAGCAACAGCTTTTATGCCAAATTACTGCATCTGTTCTTAAGCTTGATGCTATTGGGATTGATGACGACTTCTTTATGACAGGTGGCGATAGTATTTCTGCCATTATGCTTTGTACTCAATTGCGCCAACATGGTTACGGCTTAAGACCAAGTGATGTATTCCAATTTAAAACAGTCGCCGCGATGGCGCCGCAACTCACCCGTTTAGATGAGCAACAAGCGGCAGTTTCAAAACCGTTATTTTCAGCAGATTTAGTACAAAAGGTTCAAGAAAAATATGGCAAAAACAGTACGATTCTGCCTTTGCTTCCTTTGCAAAAAGGCATGCTGTTCTTATCTCAAGTAGAAAGTCAATCGAACTATAATGCCTTTACTCGTCTAAGTCTAAATGGTGACATTGATCCGGTACGTTTACAGCAAGCGTTGATTACCGTATTAAAACGTCACCCTCAATTAGGTGGACATTTTGATAGCGAATTAGCTGAAGAACCTGTTTTTATCTATTCATTACATCCTACTCAAGCTTGGCCAGTTCAATTCTGTGCGGTTACTCCCGATCTGCTTGAGCAAACCATTCAAGAGGCATTGAAGCAACCGACTCACCTCGACCAACCTTATGGCTTAATTCGGGCAACTTTAATTCAATATGCTCCTGAACAGTCAGAACTATTGATTATGGTACATCATCTGTTAACAGATGGCTGGTCAACTCCTCTGTTTTTACAAGACTTTATTAAGGCATATCAGCAGACTAACCAACCACTGCCAGTACTTGAACATAGTTATGAAAAGGTGATTAAAGCTTTATCTGGGCGTGACCATGAAACCTCAAAAGCTATATGGCAACGTGATTTAGCTGATTTACAACCACTTATTTTATTTAATCAACCACAGCAAGCTGTGCAAGAAACTTCATATCGTTTAAGTGCTGAACTGGGTGCGAAACTTCAATACAAATTACGTCAGCAAGGCATCACGCTCAATGTTTTCATGCAAATGATTTGGGCAATGACTTTAAATATTTATGCTCATCGTGAAGATATTGTGTTTGGTACTCCTGTTTCTGGGCGTTCGGCACCTATCAATGGTTTAGAGCAACAAATCGGATTGTTTTTAAATACGATTCCGGTGCGTGTAAAACTCAACATGCAGCAAACGCTTTGGGAACAATTGACTCAGTTGCAGCAATTGCATGTTGAGCATTTAGAACATGATGGTTTAGGACTAAGTGCAATTCAGCAATTAGTGGGGCAAGGCAATCTTTTCGATAGTTTATTAGTTGTAGAAAACTACCCAGATAACCAGTATTTACAGCAAAAACTTGGTGATGCTACGATCTCCAAACTCACAAATCGCGGTTACAGCCATTATCCACTTGCTTTATTGGTTATTCCTGATCATCAAATCGAGCTATTACTCGAGCAGCGTGGTGTAATTGATCAGCCTGAACACTTCCTCGAGCGAATGGTTCAATTGATTGAAATTGCATTAAATGAACCAGAGACATCTCTAGCTCACTATCGCTTACAATTGACTGAAGAACGCGATTTAATCCAACAAACGAATCAAACCCAATACTATGTTCGTCAGAGCACATTACAGCAATTACTTAGAGAACAAGCTCGAATTACGCCTCAACAAACGGCGTTATCCGATGAAAATCATCAGCTCAGTTTCAGTGAAGTGCGTTTGCAAGTTTGTGCTTTAGCACAGCAATTGCAAAGTGCGGGCGTACAGGTTGGTGATATTGTTGCTGTCGCCCTACCAAGATCAGTCAAACTCAGTATCGCTATTTTAGCGGTGATTGAAGCAGGTGCAGCTTATTTACCTATTGATTTACAACATCCGTCTGAACGCATCAAATTTATGTTGCAGGATGCAAAATCTAAACTTGTGATTGGTGAACAAAAAGATCTAGCTGCTATTGCCCCTCCATCAATAGCTACCTTTGCTTTTAATGAATTGTTTGATGAAACGCAGGTTGATTTAAGTAGCTATAAAACGACAGTCATTACGCCACAGCATCCGGCCTATTTAATCTATACGTCAGGTACAACAGGCCAACCAAAAGGTGTTATGGTTTCTCACCAAGCCATTGTGAACCGTATTTTATGGATGCAATCAGAGTATCCACTGTCAGCCAACGATACGATTTTGCAAAAAACGCCTTGTACTTTCGATGTTTCAGTATGGGAGTTTTTCTGGTCATATTTAGTAGGTGCACGATTATTTATGGCACCAGTAGATGCACACCGTGATCCATTGGCATTGTTAAGCCTTATTCAAAAATATCAGGTAACAACATTACATTTTGTACCATCAATGTTGGCTGTTTTTGAAAATGCCGCTACAGAAATTTTGTCACTTGCTCAGCGCCAAAGTTTACCAATTCGCAGAGTGTTCTGTAGTGGTGAAGCTTTACCAACGGCTTTAGCAAAATCATTTACCCAACACTTTAGTTGTGAGTTGCATAACTTATATGGACCAACTGAAGCTGCAGTAGATGTGAGTTATATGGATGCAACGTTGGGATTACGTCCTGAAGAAAATAGCATTGCGATTGGTTATCCAGTCTGGAATACCCAGCTTTATATTTTAGATCAATACTTGCGCCCTGTTCCTATTGGAGTAGACGGTGAGCTTTATTTAGCAGGTCATCAATTGGCAATGGGTTATTTGCATCGAGCGGACTTAACGGCAACACGTTTTGTGGCAAATCCATTCGCAGCAGGTCAACGCATGTACCGTACTGGTGATATTGCCCGATGGCATGCAGACGGCAGTATTCAATATATAGGCCGTGCTGATGACCAGTTAAAGATACGTGGGCAACGTATTGAACTGGGTGAAATTGAGCAACAATTACGCTTAATCAGCGGTGTTGATGTAGTTGTACATCCTATTTCTTTTGAACAAAATAAAGCTGATATTCAGTTGGTTGCTTACTTGCAGACAACTGAACCTGTGGATATTGAGCAGTTAAAGAAACAATTAGAGAAACAGCTTCCTGCATATATGGTGCCGACACACTATATATTGGTCGAGCAATTCCCATTAAGTCATAATGGTAAGCTGGACCGTAAAGCACTGCCGCAACCGCAGCTTGATTCTTCAAATACAGAAAAACAGTATGCAACCACTGCTTTTGAACATGAACTGACTCGTATTTTCCAGCAAGTTTTAAATACAGATCAAAATATTAGTGTTAACGAAGATTTCTTTGCCATTGGTGGACATTCCATTTTGGTGATGAAACTTGCAATTGAAATCCGAAAAGTATTTAAGCGGACCATTCCAATTGGCCAGTTGATGAGTCATGTCACGATTCAACGTTTAGCAGCTTTACTGCTTACACAAGAACGTTTGGCAGAAGTTGAACAAACTGGCATGCAACCTATTTTACCAATCCGTTCTGGCTCAGGGCATCCATTGTTCTGCTTCTTCCCAGGTTCTGGTTCAGCATGGCAATATACGGTGCTGAATCGTTATTTACATTCTGATTTACCTATTATTGGATTGCAGTCTCCTCGCCCAGATGGCCTATTGGCAAATAGTACGGATATGGACGAATTGGTTGAAAAACAACTTGAGATTATTCGCAAGCAACAACCAACAGGACCTTATACCTTACTAGGTTATTCACTTGGCGGCACTGTGGCTTATGCAGTTGCAGCGAAGTTAACTGAACAAGGTGAAAAAGTTGATTATCTCGGCTTGTTAGATACTTATCCTGCTGAAATTCATCAGTGGTTAGATTTGTCGGTAGAGGAAATGAATGCTGAAACTGAACAAGAGCAACTCCAGTTCTTCAATGATATTTTAGCCGATGCAGATACGGCATTAAATGAAGAAACCCGCCGTTTACAGGAAGATATTTTCGCAAACTATCGCGATGCCGTCCGTTTATTAAAACCCTATAAAATGCCGCACTTTGATGGTGAATTACACTTAGTCGTCGCTGAAAAAGACTTGCTGCCGTATATCCAACCAGAACAACAATGGTCACCTTTAGTCAAAAAACTCAATATTGTTCGACTGAGTGAAGCGGACCATACCGATATATTGTCTCCACAGCAACTTGAAACACTCGGTCCAATTTTAAACCGCATGATTTGTCAGGCACGCGGTTTAGAGGAGCACACGCTATGAGTTTCAAATCTATATTCACCGATTTTAGTCTTTTAAAACGTAATGCTCATTTCCGACATGTATTTATTGCCCGTACATTGTCATTATTAACGATTGGCATGTTGGTCGTGGCTATTCCAAAACAAGTCTACGACATTACGGGTAGTTCGCTTAATGTTGCAGTTGCAATGGCTTTTGAAGGCATTGCCATGTTTATTGGCTTGTTACTTGGTGGTTTGCTGTCAGATCGCAAAGATCGGAAATGGCTGATTTTATTGGCACGTGGTGTGTGTGGTTTAGGCTTTGCTGGCCTCGCCATCAACGCCATGTTTGAGCACCCTTCACTTTATGCTATTTACTTTTTTTCAGCATGGGATGGTTTCTTTGGTGCACTCGGTGTAACAGCGATGATGGCAATCATGCCTGTAATTGTCGGTCGTGAAAATATTGTACAAGCCCGTGCGATTAGTATGGTATCCGTACGCCTTGCAACCGTGATTTCGCCTGCAATCGGCGGTATTTTAATTGCGGCTAGTGGTGTAGCAACTGTGTATTGGGTCTCAATGGTGGGTACTTTACTGACTGTGTTTTTATTAATAGGGTTACCAGCACTCAAACCACAACACGCATCAAATGGTGAAAGTCCTCTTCGCCAATTAGCTCAAGGGTTTAAATTCGTTTTTAAAAATAAAGTGGTTGGTAGCACCATTTTAATTGGAACACTGCTCAGTTTTAGCAGTGCTATACGTATTATTTTTCCGCAAATGGCAGATGAAATTTTTCACGGTGGCGCATTTGAACTTGGACTTATGTATTCGGCTGTACCTTTAGGCTCAACCTTGGGAGCCTTACTCAGTGGGTGGACAACAAGGTTACTCAAACCTGGCTTAGTCATGCTCTATACGTGCTTAGGTGTTTTTGGCTGCATGATTATGATTGGGCTTTCTCCGTGGTTACTGGTGTCCTTGCTCATTTTATGTTTATTTGGATATTTGATGTCGATTGCCAACTTGCTTCAATACAGCATTGTGCAAGGACATACACCTGATGAATATTTAGGACGTATTAATGCAATCTGGCTTGCACAAGATGCCTTAGGAGATTCGGTTGCCACCACAACTTTAGGACTTTTAACTCGGTTTTTACCAATATCAGGAAGTATCCTCTTTTTTGGTATATTAAGCTTTGCTGTAGGATTTATGTTTTTATTCAACTCTCAAGATATACGCGAAACTGGATTCCAAGATCCTAAGCTACAAGAAAATTAAACCCTAAATAAAAAAGAAGGCAATTCATTGCCTTCTTTTGTTTTAAGAAGAATGATGTGCCTGAAAAACCCAAGTCATAATATGGTCTTGTTCTACGACCCAACCACCTTGATATTGTTCTAAGAGTTGATAGCGCTGCTGAATTTCAGGCAAAAAAGTTAGCGTTAATGTTTGATTTTCAAAATTAATATCGACTATAGATGCTTCCAAGAAATCAATATATTGCTTTGCAGTGGGATAAACCGCTTTATATAGGCTTTCTTTTACAGAGAAAATTAAACTCACATAACGGGAAAAATCAAAAAACTCAGCCGCTTTACTTTTCCATAAATCAAACTCAGACGGCGTTAAAATAAGATGTGCACTCTCTTGAGCAAATTCTGAAGTCACCCAGTGCTCAATATCAATTCCCAAATAAACCGCATTATTAGATAGCGCAACAATTAACTTATTTTGTGAATGACTAATGCTACCCAAAACATGAGTTGGCCAGATGGGCAAAGGTTCGTGCATCGAGGTTATGGGCTGATCTAAACCGAAATGATGATTTAAAACAGCCTGAGCTAATACCCTGCCACATAAGTATTCATTTTTACGTTCGACACACGCTTGAGCAATTTTTAGGGGATGCTCTAATTGTTGGTCTATATGAAAATGCTGCGTTTTTGATAAATCTAGCCCGTAACAAAATAGCTTTGATGTAAAAAAAATAGGGTTCGAAATTTCATAAATTGATGTACTGAGTTGTTCAGGAATGTATAGATAATGATTCACTGTATTCGACTTCAAAATAAATATTTTTAATTAGTTATCACCTATCTTAACTTACTCACTGCAAATACATAAATAATTATATTTATCATTTGATAATAATTATTATTTACTTATACTGTTGGGTAAATTTTGACTTTAATTTACTTATAAACATCGATTATGAAACTTATAGGACTTTTTTTGACTCTGTTGGGAGCGGTCAGTATCTATTGTAGTCATAGCAACCAAAATCTATTGTCTCAACATCTTCCTACTTTCTTTAAGTATTTAGGTCTAGTGCTATTAGGCATTGGATTTATTACGCTCTTTGCAAGCTTACCGAAAGTGGTTGCCGCTTTTTGCTGGTTCATGCTCATCATTTTTGCGTGGTCTTTCCTCCCTTTTATGGCGCTTTTTAAACGGAAACTGGTTTCATGAAAGCTAAAATTCAGTCTCCGATCCAGCCAGACTGGTGGAGTAACACTTTTGCTGGTGGAGTTTTTGGTCTAAGTCTTTCTATCGCGATTGGTAATTTGATTGTTTTATTAGGCCAACCTTATGTTGCCATGGATTTATTGGTGCAAGTGGGAATGTGGAGTGTTCCTTGGTTTTGGATGCCTATTATGTTTGGCAGTTATTTTTTTACGACTGGACGAAAAGCGCTTATCTATTTATTCATTGCTAATGCCCTAGCGTATAGCTGTATTTTTGTCTTACGGGGTTAAACATGAAAGTACGTTCAGACATCATGAAATTAGCAAAAAGCATGCATACTTGGGTGGGTGTATGTGCTGGGATTTTGCTTTTTATCTGTTTCTTTGCTGGTGGGCTCAGCATGTTTCAGCACCATATTAGTAAGTGGGCTACGCCAACACAGCAAGTTTTACCGAAAGTCTCACCCGATCAATATAATGAACTCATTCAAAAAGTACAGACTGCCTATCCTGCTGCACAAAAGAACTTCACACTAAATTTATCGTCCAATGAATTTCACTATGCACCCATTACGTGGAGCGAGCATGAACGTGGAGATGGCTTTAATGCTGCTCAGTCTACATGGATGGCAAGCTTAGATGATAAAGGTCAATTAATCGTTGCTCAAGAAAACTTATCTAAAGCAGGCTGGCTAATCGAACAGTTACATGAAACAGCAGGCATACCGGGTATGGCAGGCCATCACGGATTAGGTCTTTATGTGATGGGTGTGGTTTCAATTTTATATTTTCTTGCCTTGCTTTCAGGAGTCATTATTCTTTTACCAACCTTGGTAAAGGACTACTTTGTCATTCGGCCTGGCAAAAATAAAAAGCGCTTTTGGCTAGATGCACATAACGTGATTGGAATTACGAGCTTACCGTTCCACATCATTATTAGTATTAGCGTTATTGTCTTTGCTTTTCATGACTTTTTTTATGATGCGATTGGACAACTTGCCCTCAAAGGACAGCCAGTTTTTCAGCGTTCTCCCCCAGCGCTGATTCAACCTAAACAAACACAAATTGATGTGCAGCAAATATTAGCTCAAGCTAAAAAAGTAGCGCCTGAATATTCAGTTGAATATATCCAGTTCAGTGGCCTAGACAAACCTGAAAAAGCCAATGCACGAATTGCCCTCTATAGCTCAGATCAGATGTTGCGCGGTGCAAATCATGACTTTATGCGTATGAATCCATATGCAGTTGAGCACTTTAATCATAAAGGTATTAACACACAGACTGATGCTGGGAATAAGTTAATCAACGCCATGTTTAGCCTGCATTTTGGCAGTTTTGGTGGTACTGGCGTACGTTGGATTTATTTTGTTTTAGGTGTTGGGGGTGCTTTCTTGTTTTATACAGGTAACATCCTTTGGGTTGAAACTCGTGCGCGTAAACAAAAGCGTGCTGAAGACCCTGTTCCTGTTCAACGTAAAGATGTGGTGTTCCTTGCGAACTTAACGATAGGTGCATGTTTAGGGTGTGTTTTAGCAGTCGTGGGCACAATGTTAGCTAGTCGTTGGTTTTTCGCAGCGCTTAACATTGAAAGCATGAATCACCTCTTTATGTATGGTTATTATGCGATTTTCCTACTGACTTTGATTTATACCTTTGTGATTGGCTATGCAAAAGCTTTACCACAACTGCTGTTAACCTTGGTTTTGGTGTTATTTGCGATTCCACTTACATCCCTATTTGCTCACTTCATTCCCCAAAGTGGCTTATGGGTACATGGCGGAGAAATCTTAGTGGTTGATTTCTTAGCTATCATTTTTGCTTTCGCATTCTGGCGTTTTTATCAACAAGCCCAAGATCGCCGAAAATCTGCTCCAACAGGTAGTTTATGGGCTAGCTAATAACCATAAATCGACAAAACTGAAATAATGTGTGAAATATAAAAAAACTATAAAATCCACATTGTTTCAGTTAGTTGTTTAATTTCTTGAATATCATGACTCACATAAATCATCGGAATTTTTAGTTCCTCTTTTACCTTCTGAAAAAAAGGAATAATTTCAGCTTTATGATTCGCATCTAGTGCTGATAATGGCTCATCAAGTAGTAACAGCTTAGGTGAATATAGCAATGCTCGACCCAGTGCCACGCGCTGTTTTTCACCACCTGATAGTTTGATAGGCATACGTTGTAATAAATGCCCTAACTTTAATAATTCAATAATGTAATCTGCTTCAAAGTGACGTTCTTGTTGAGAAAGATGCTTAAGGCCAAATAATAAATTTTGCTTTACCGTTTTATGGGGAAAAAGCTGAGCATCTTGAAAAACCAATCCAACGTGCCGCTTTTGCACGCTTAAATTAATTTTTTGATCTGAATCAAACCATGTTTGGCCCTGTATTTTAATGAGTCCACTACGCGGAGTGTTCAGCCCTGCAATGGCATGTAAAATCGATGTTTTACCTGACCCAGAGGCACCAAATAATCCAATAACAGAAGTATCTGACTGAAAACTAGGTTCAATATGAAATTGGCCCATTTGTAGCTGGAAACGGCAATCAATCAACATAATTTCACCGTTCTAAACGCTTCTTTTGATAACGATGAAACCACTGTGCAAACCATAGCGCTAAAAAAGCCACACTTAACGATAAAACAATAAGCCGTTGAATAGCCGTCTCTGTATCAGGTTGTTGCATTAGGCTATACATAGCCAAAGGTAAAGTCCGTGTTTCATTTGAGATATTACCCACAAAGGTAATGGTGGCACCAAACTCACCTAAACTGCGACAAAAACACAAAATAGCGCCAATTAAAATGCCACTGCTGGCAAGAGGCAAAGTGACATGAAAAAATGCCCCTAAAGATGAAGCACCTAATGTCTTTGCTGCCATTTCTAAACGCTGATCGACCAGTTCAATTGCTAGACGAATAGATTGCACCAATAACGGGAAACCCATTACTGCTGAAGCAAGAACGGCGCCTTTCCAGTTAAATGCAAAATCAATTCCGAGCGGTGCCAAATATTGCCCAATAACGCCGCGGCTGCCAAAAACTTGTAAAAGCAAATAACCAGGTACAACAGGAGGTAGCACCAAAGGTAAAAATACCAACGTTTCAATGAATGACTTACCCCAAAACTCTTTACGTGCCAGAAACCATCCCACACAAATCGCAGGAATAAGACTGACCACAAGACAACTCGCTGCCACCTTACAAGAAAGTTGCAGCACGCTGAGCTCTTCTGGGGTTAAAGAAAACATCATGGCTTGATTGGAGCCAACACGCTAAAGCCATACTTTTTAAAGACAGCTTTGGCTTGGTTGCTTTGTAAAAATTGATAGAACTTTGCTGAGCTCGGATTCTTTTTAATCAATCCTACGGGATAAATAATTGGTGAATGCGTATTTTCTGGAAATACACCAACTACCGTTACATCTTTACTAATCGCTGCATCGGTTGCATAGACAATCCCAACCTGACATTCACCTCGCGCAACAAAGTTTAATGCCGCTCGAACATCTTCTGTTTCAACTAACTTTGGCTCAATACGACTCCACCAACCTAAATTAGTAAAAGCTTGTTTAGCATATTTGCCTACAGGTACACTTTTGGTATCCCCTGTACAAATCTTGCCTGTAAACACTTTATTTGGATCGATCGTTTTATCTAGTTTTACTTTTAGTGACTGACCTTTAGGGGTGATTAGCACCAAATGATTGCCTAATAAGTTTATACGGTCATTTGCTGCAACTAATTTTTTGTTTTGCAGGTAATCCATCCACTGGGTATCAGCAGAGATAAATACATCGGCTGGTGCTCCAGCTTCAATTTGTTTCGCTAATATCGATGAGCCTGCATATGAAGTTTTAACTTCTACTTTATTTTGTTTTTCGTAAATTTTTTCTAAATCGTTAATCGCATTCGTTAAGCTTGCTGCTGCATAAACGGTAACCGATTCAGCCTTAGCGGGAACATTAAAGACCAATCCTATGCTGAGCACCGAACAGACTAAAGCTAACTTTTTTATCTTCGTATCACTTACCATTATATTTACCTTTTTGTCGTTTTTTGCAGCGATATATACCTAAGAATATAACGATAAGCATAGACGATGAAAAGTAGAAATTATTTATAAAGATAGATATTTTTTCTGAGCAACTGAAAACTATAGGTAGATAAAATTGGTCGCGCTTAAATTCTTTGATTTATAAAATAATTCTCATCTTATTTCTTTAAATAGCTACTCATAATTTGATAGTCCTGTTCTAAGGCTTGTCGAGCATTGATTTCCATTTGACGATAGTGTTCTAAGACTTGCTGGCCCAAAGCTGTGACGGCTGCCCCACCACCATGTGTTCCACCCGTTTGAGTTTCGACTAAAGCTGTTTCAAAGCACTGGTTCATGGTATCGACCAACTGCCACGCACGGCGGTAGCTCATATTCATAGATTTTGCAGCTTGTGAGATCGAACCAGTTTTCTCAATCGCTTCAAGTAAGTCTGCTTTACCCGGACCAAATGCGATGTTTTGCTCTAAAAGAATTCTAATTTGTAATTTTAAGTTTTGTTCTTTCATAGACTTATTTCACAAAATTTCATTTTATGCTCACTAACATTATAGGGAAGTTTAACAAGCTAAGACATATACAAATTTAAATCTCGATTAGCTCTTAAAAAGAGCCTTATTAAAAAATCAAAACTGCACAAAGTGGATAAAAATCTGGAAAAAACGGATAGAGGCCAAAGTCTAATCGCGGTTCAATCAGTTAAAAGCTGATTGATTGGAGGATTGAGCAATGACCTCATCTAATTTAAAACAATGGAATGATTTTATAGATGGATGTATCGACTTCCGTCCTAACGAAGGCGTGTTTCGTATTGCACGAAATATGTTTACCGAGCCTGAGCTATTTGACTTGGAAATGGAACTTATTTTTGAAAAAGTTTGGATTTATGCATGTCACGAAAGTGAGATTCCAAATAATCATGATTTCCTAACAGTTCAAATTGGTCGTCAACCGATTATTGTGAGCCGTGATGGTAAAGGCGAACTACATGCCATGGTTAATGCTTGTGAACACCGCGGTGCGACCTTAACACGCGTTGCTAAAGGCAATCAGTCTACATTTACCTGTCCCTTCCATGCTTGGTGCTATAAGTCAGATGGTCGTTTGGTGAAAGTCAAAGCACCTGGTGAATATTGTGAAGATTTTGATAAATCAAGCCGTGGCTTAAAACAAGGTCGTATTGCCAGCTACCGTGGTTTCGTATTTGTCAGCCTTGATACTCAAGCAACAGATTCTCTTGAAGACTTTTTGGGCGATGCAAAACTGTTCCTTGATTTAATGGTTAACCAGTCGCCAACAGGTGAACTCGAAGTATTACAGGGCAAGTCATCTTATACCTTTGCTGGTAACTGGAAGCTACAAAATGAAAATGGCTTAGATGGCTACCATGTCAGCACTGTTCACTATAACTATGTCTCTACAGTTCAACACCGCCAACAAGTAAATGCATCAAAAGGTGAAGAACTCGATACGCTTGACTACAGTAAGTTAGGTGCCGGTGACTCAGAAACTGACGATGGTTGGTTCAGCTTCAAAAATGGCCATAGCGTATTGTTTAGTGATATGCCGAATCCAACAGTTCGTCCGGGTTACAGCACAGTTATGCCGTATATGGTCGAAAAATATGGCGACAAATATGCTGAGTGGGCAATGCATCGTTTAAGAAACTTAAACTTGTACCCTAGCCTATTCTTTATGGACCAAATTAGTTCTCAGCTTCGTATTGTTCGCCCTGTGGCATGGAATAAAACTGAAGTCATTAGTCAATGTATTGGCGTTAAAGGTGAATCTGCAGAAGCGCGCCGTAACCGTATTCGTCAGTTCGAGGATTTCTTTAACGTATCAGGCCTTGGTACGCCAGACGATTTAGTTGAATTCCGTGAGCAGCAAAAAGGTTTTCAGGCACGGCTGGAACGTTGGAGCGACATTTCGCGTGGTTGTCAGTCTTGGGAATATGGCGCAACTAAAAACTCACAAGATTTAGGTATTCAACCCGTCATTACTGGCCGTGAGTTTACCCACGAAGGACTCTATGTTAACCAGCATGGACACTGGCAACGTCTAATGCTCGACGGCTTAAACAAGAAAGCATTGAAAATGCAGGATATTACTTTTGAAAACAATGCTGTAATGGATGAGGTGTAACCATGTCACAAGAACTAAATTTTGCTGTATCTCAGTTTTTGTACAAAAAGGCAGAGCTTTGTGATGCTTATGACTGGGATGCCTATCTAGAGCTTTACGATGAAGATAGTGAATATCATATTCCACAGTGGATTGATGATCATAACTATGTTCAAGATCCAAATCAGGGCTTGTCTTATATTTATTATGCGGACCGTACAGGTCTTGAAGACCGTGTATTTCGTATTCGTACAGGAAAAGCAGCGTCTGCAACGCCATTACCACGTACTTTGCACAGCATAAACAACATCCGAGTTAAAACATTGGATGATGGATTAATTGAAGCAAAAGTTGCATGGCAAACACTGTATAACCGTCAAGGTCTAGAAGGCTGTTTTTACGGACACGCTACTTATCTTTTACGTCAAACAGCAGATGGTTTCCGCATTCGTCGTCAGCACAGCATTTTGCTCAATGACAAAATTGATTCCGTTTTAGACTTCTATCACGTTTAAGGGGAATGAAAATGGGACATTCAGTTGCACTTAACTTTGCCGATGGCAAAACCTTTTTCATTTCGGTAAATAAGGACGAATTGTTGCTTGATGCAGCAGTTCGCCAAGGGATTAACCTACCGTTAGACTGTCGTGAAGGTGTTTGTGGTACCTGTCAGGGACAATGTGAAACAGGCATTTATGAACAAGAATATGTTGATGAAGATGCATTAAGTGAACGTGATTTGGCCGAGCGAAAAATGTTAGCTTGCCAGACGCGTGTGAAATCCGATGCAGCTTTTTATTTCGATCATAATTCTGCTATCTGTAACGCTGGTGATACCTTAAAAATTGAAACCAAAGTGACTGCGGTTGAGCTGGTTTCTGAAACAACAGCAATCTTGCATCTTGATGCGAGCAGTCATGCTAAACAGCTTCAGTTTTTGCCGGGTCAATATGCTCGTTTGCAAATTCCAGATACTGAAGATTGGCGCTCATATTCATTTGCAAATAGACCAAATCCAACCAATCAATTGCAATTCTTGATTCGTCTCTTGCCTGATGGCGTGATGAGTAATTATTTGCGTGATCGTTGTCAGGTTGGACAAAGCCTACTTATTGAAGCGCCGCTTGGTAGTTTTTATTTACGTGAAGTAGAGCGTCCACTGGTTTTTGTGGCGGGTGGAACAGGTTTATCAGCTTTCTTGGGGATGCTTGATAACTTGGTGGATCAACCAAACTCACCTGCAGTTCAGTTGTACTATGGCGTAAATAATGAAACCGATTTATGCGAACAACAGCGTTTACATGCCTATGCAGAACAGCTTCCAAACTTTAGTTATCACCCGATTGTGACTAAAGCCACTGAAGCTTGGCAAGGCAAAGCAGGTTATATCCATGAGCACTTGAATAAAGAGCAACTAACTGAACAGGCTTTTGATATGTATTTATGTGGCCCACCACCAATGATTGAAGCCGTTAAAAACTGGTTGGATGAGCAAGCTTTGCAAAACTACCGTATTTACAGCGAGAAGTTTTTACAAAGCAATACCTCACGTTAAAAGTATAAATAATTTAAAAGCCACTGAAACCTAAAATAATTCAATATACTCTTATAAGGGTATATTGAATTTTTACATTTAATTAAAAGTTTTTATATATCAATAATATAAAACAATAAATTCCGACAAAATAAATTGACCAGTTCGCTCGGATTTGCTATAAATTTTGATAGATCTTAAGGAATAAGATCATGATGAGATTAACTTATAGCACCTTTTATATTCCCCTATTCTATTTCTCGAATGTATTAAATTGATGGACAAAATCCGAATTAAAAATTTGAGAAAATCACATTAATTAGCGGTTAAATTGGTCTGTATTTTGCTTATATCTCATTGTAATTTGCGAGTAACTTAATTTTTTAAGTACCGTATTTACTTGCTGTACAGCGAAGTTTTAAAGCTTTTACAACACAGGTAAATACAGGAGTGAGCCAAAAGGGATATATATGAACCAAGCCAACTCCCCCGAACTCGGTGGACGTCATTTTCAAAATGAGTCTATCTTTACTGATCATAATTTAGTGTTTGATCACCACGATTTAAGCGAAACCTGCCGAAATGTAGGGCAAATTTTTAAACCGCATAATCTTAAAATTTCTCATCAGAAGCGAGATTTCAGTGCAACAATGCACCATGTTAAAACAGGCGCATTGTCTATTAGTCGCTTGGAATATGGCGCGGATGTCATTATTGAACCAGATCATCTGGATAACTTTTACTTAATTCAAATTCCAACTCAAGGCTACGCAGAAATCGAGTTTGGTTCACAAAAGTTTATTTCTTATTCTCAAGTTGCTTCTCTTATTTCTCCTCAGCAATCTTTACGTATGCGCTGGCATGCAAACTCACCACAGCTCATTCTAAAAGTTTCAAAGGATGATTTTACTTACCATTGCCGTCAACACATTGCCGATTCAGAAAATAACTTACTCATTTTTGACCCTAAATTAGACTTTTCTACACAAAGTGGAGCCTATTTTTTACAGCTCGTTAGAACATTGATGGATGCTTTAGCATGTGATCAGCACCCGCTTCATCATCCTTTAGCCTTTAAACAATTTGAGTCAAATTTGTTTAATGCACTCATTTATGGCCAACCCAATAATGCATTACATAAGCTTGAACAATATAAAGAAAAAACAGTCTCTCCTTATTTCGTGAAGCGTACAGAAGCCTACATTAAAGAACATTTACATGAGCCGCTTAATGTCGAAATTTTAGCTGAACATGCAGGCGTGAGCGTAAGAACCTTATTTACTGGTTTTAAAAATTATTTGGGAACCACCCCAATGTCTTATCTTAAAGAATTACGTTTTGAACATGCTCATTTAGAGCTGATGCACAATGAAAATCTATCGGTTACTGATGTTGCTTTTAAATGGGGATTTACTCACTTAGGTCGTTTTTCTCAAGAGTACAAACGTCGTTATGGAGAGTTACCCTCTTCGACTCGCCGCTCTGGTCACAGTGAAAGCTCAGGCTTAATTACTTCAATTTTTTCTTAAAACAAATAGATAAAAGCCTTTTATATTTGTTGATATAAAAGGCTTTTTTATGACTTAGAAATGATGGACATAACGAACTTGTAGTCGCGTACCTTCTGGGCGGTTTTCAGCATCTTGCTCAAAATAAGCATTTGCGACTAGATGATCATTTTTAGAAAAACTATACATCGCACCCGGACCAATCGCCCAGACTTGTTCACGTCGACCTTTGACTTTTTCACTATCGACTTCTGTATCGGTCACTTGTTTTAACCAATAGCCATTTAGTCCCAAGCGGAACTGTTCGGTAATGGCATAGTCTGTTGCAAAGTTTGCATGAATTGCTTGCCCAGCTTGCATATCATTTGCTCCGGCAAACGCATAGCTTGGGTCATTATTTTTAAAGTTATAGAGATAATGGATACGCGTTGAAGCTGTCCATTTTGGATTAAACCAATATGTTGCAGCCCAATAAGGATCAAATGAAACAGCGTTATTACTTGGGTTAATATCTTTTTGCTGGTCGTATTCCCCAGTAGGTAAATTCACCTGAAACTCAAAACGATGTACAAACTTCGGCCCTTGTGCCCCCATGACTGGATCAAACTGAATAAAAGGTCCAATCGTAATGTCCCCAAAGCCACTTTGGGCCTTAATTGCAACATTATTCAAGCCATCATCCATGTCCATTTTACTGACAAAGGGAATTAAAAAATTCATGCCTAGACTGGCTTTATCTTTTACTCGGACATTCGATAAATAACTAATCTGTTCAACCAGTACTTGATAGTTTAAATCAGTTTTAGGTAAACCGAGTTTTTGCCCCTCGCGATCAACCAATTTATTGCTATCGTAATTTTGAAAATAGGTTTGAGCATACCAGCCGGGGCCTGCGGGTAATCCGCCATCGAGAAAGCTGGTCATGCCTAAATTCACAGTCGGTAAATCATAGGCATGTGTAACCAATGGCAAACCCAACAATGTCCCTGCTAAAAATCCATGTTTAATTAAAGTGCTTTTCATCTTCTTATTTCCTATAAAAAAATCACGACCGGATTGATCGTGATTGTGGTGAATTAATGGGCTAATTCTGGATGCTCAGCAGCAATCCGATACTTTCCTGCGTGGAATACCAAAGGCTCACCTTGGCGTTGTTGGTACTGTTCAATTTGGCCAATAAAAATCAGGTGATCTCCGCCTTCATACTGATTTACATTACGGCAAACCAAGGTTGCGAGTGCATCAGTCAAAATTGGAACGCCAGCATTGCATTGTTGATGGGCAATGCCTGCAAATTTGTCTTCGGCACCTCGAGCAAAATGCCCCGAAAGCTGATGATGCTCTTGTGCCAACATGTGAATGGCAAAATATTCAGCTTCTATAAAATCAGACAAACTTGGTGCGGTTTTTGAAAGGCTCCACAAAATTAATGGCGGATCTAAAGACAGAGATGAAAATGAATTGGCTGTCATACCTATTTTCCGCCCATCTTTTCCACGAGTTGTAATCACGGTAACGCCAGTTGCAAACTGACCAAGCAAGTTACGAATTTCTCTTGGGTTTTCAGTATTAATCGCTTGCAAAGCTAAAGTTTCAATTTTGTCCATTTTTAAATCTCCCTTTGATATTTTGACCTTAAGCGACTTTTGCTGCGGTTTTTGAAGCCAAGAATGCTTGAGCCTGATCTGCATCAAACCACCAAGGAGCAAAAGCGCGCGGGTCATCAAAGTTATTGGCCATAATTGAAGCAATGCTTTGGTTTTGGCTTGCAGCTGCTAATAGTTCAACGATATGAGGCTCTGGTGGTAACAACAAGCTATTGGTCCAAGCCACGACTTTTTCTGCATAAGCCCAATAGCGTTCAAAAGTTTGAACCATCCATTGTTCGCTAAAGCTTTGATTATCATTGGCTAAAATGGCATCGAAATAGATCTTGCTACACTTAGCCGCATTGTTTGAACCTTGACCGGTAATCGGATCATTGACCACTAAGGCATCTGCCATGCCAAAAATCTTCTTACCAGACGGTAAGGTTAAAACGGGTTTGCGTACGGTCGGCGGGAAACGCCCTGCTAAATATCCACCAGCATCGGTTAACTCAACATTTGTGCAGCGTTCATATTCCCATGGCACAAATTTCTTGAGTAAGTCCAGACTGCATTGCAGGTGCTGTTCAGGTGTTTTGACATCTTGCCAACAGTCCATTGGCCCATTTGGAATACCTTCAAACACCATGATGTCGCAAGGCCCATTCACGGTAAGTGCTGGAAATGAAAAGTACTCACCGACTTCGGGAATAATGTTAAAAGTCACACGAGAGTATGGTGAAATTGGCTTCATATTTTTGACATAGGTCAAAGCCAAAGCGCGCTGCGGTTTATCAAAAACACTGCGTGCATCATCACGCTCAAACTGTTTAACGACTTCACCTTTACCAGCGGCGAGTAATACAAGCTCGTAGTCGTTTGCGAGTTGTTCTAACTCTTCTATTCCAACATCCTGAATTACCAATCGACCACCACGGCGTTCAAATTCTTCCATCCAATATGGCATTTTGACGCGTTGATCGACCGATTGAGCGTAACGCTCAAGACGAGCACTCCATTCAAATGCTTTACCACCATTTTCAGGGTTCACTAAAGCTAGCCCAATGCCTTCTACCGCTGGACATTGTTCTTCCCAAAAATTTAGTCCCAAGTCACGTTCAGTTTGTAAAGCGGTATGAAACATACACTGGCTTGACATGACTTTACCTTGACGGATTTCATCGGCAGTTCGGTTGGTGATCATTGTCACGTCATAGCCTGTATCTAATAACCCCAAACCAAGCTGTAAACCAGACTGTCCTGCTCCAACAATTGCAATACGGCGCATAATCTTCTCCATAATTTTCTAAATTTGCTTTTAAAACGCTGTGCTATTAGGCTAAACGAGGAATAGCGGGCTGTGATCCTTCAGGGCCCATTACTGAATAGCCACCGTCGACTGCGTAATCTGCTCCGGTAACAAAGCTCGCAGCAGGTGACAATAAAAACAAAACAACATTGGCAACTTCTTCTGGATGACCCAATCGGCCTAGCAAGTGATAATCGGCTGCTACACTGTCGGCTTTCTCACGGTTATTACCACTGACTTCTGCAATGACACGAGACCATGTCCAACCCGGTGAAACTGAATTGACGCGAATACCATCGGCAGCAAAATCCATTGCCATGCTTTGTGTGAGTTGACGTATTGCAGCTTTGGAAACTGGATATAACCAGCGCCCTGTTTGCGCCACTTTGGCCGAGATTGAAGTAAAATTAACGATTGAACCTTGTTGCTTTTTTAGGTCATGGTATAAAGCACGGCTCAGCTCAACGGTAGAGACCAAATTAAGATCGAGTGCTTGTAACCAGTCCTGACGTGAAGATTTAAAACCGTCATCTAAGTAGGTACATGCTAGATTGACCAAGTAACTCACTTCACCTAAATATTGGTGAATATCCGCCACAGCTTGTTGAATGGCTGCATCACTGGTTAAATCGGTTTGAATAAACATCACATCATGGTTAAAACTTTCAGCAATCGCCTTGCCTTTGGCATCAATATCTAAGATAGCGACATGAGCACCAGCACACACCAAAGCTTGTACAACAGCTTTACCAATCAGTGTTGCACCGCCGCTCACCACAGCGACTTTTCCTTTTAAATCTATATTCATTACAGATCCTCCTTAATTGACTGGTTTGCCTTCACTACTTGACCAAGATGGCATCAACGTATTTGAAGGAAGATCTTCATCAAGAAGTTTTCGTGCGGTCTCGACACCTGCAATTGGTAAGCCTGTTGGGTCTAATAAACCAATTTGAACAAGTACAGACGCTTGGTCCCAGTAAATATGCTCATGGCATAGCTTTGAGCCTCTGAACTGAATTACACCTATCATTGGTATTTCGACATATTTACCAGTTGGTTTTACACCCGGTAATAGCCAGTCAATTTCAGCATCGTGGGTAAAGCTCATAATGAACTCGTCTACCACTTGCGTTGAGCCAACCGTACGAGAGATCGAAGTGATCTTCATATCTTTTGGGTTTTGATGAACAAAGTGATATTGATAAAAACGAGCAAGCTGGCTTTGGCCTACACCACCAGTTAAGGTTGGAATATGGTTGACATAAGGTTCTGCGACCATCGTTGCCATGGTTGCTGGTACGTCACGTGTATCGAACTCATGACGAATATGCTCTTCCCATAAGGCAACTAAGTCATATTTCGGCCCAATGGTTTCATGTAGAGCGGTTACTGTACGCTCGTGAGCAAAGCGTGCTGAAGGTTTGTGGTAATGATTGCTTTTTGGTCGTGCAAAAGCATGATCAACACCTTCGTAAACATAGGCTTGTACGTTTGAATATTGGTTAGCCGCATCAACAATCGCTTGCCTCGCATCTGGCGGTGTAAATTGGTCTAGTTCCGCAATATGTAAAATCAAACGTCCTTTTACGTTAGCTAACTCATCTAATGCTTTTTCGATGCCTACACCGTAATAACCTACGGCACATGCCACGTCAGAAAGTCGGCAGCCTGCTAGATAAGCAAGCTTTCCACCTAAACAATAGCCCACCACGCCGAGGCCTGTAGAAGTGTCACATTCTGGTCGAGTCTTTAAAAAGGATAAGCTGTCTTGAATATCTTCAACACCTAGGTTTTCATCATATTGCTGATAAAGTTCAAAAGCTTTTTGAAAATCTTCTGGTGTATAACTCAGTTCAATATTAGGTGCTACACGCCAAAATAAATCAGGAACTAAAACGGTATAGCCTTCTTCCGCAAGAAAATCCGCTTTTTCTCGCATGGCGGCATTCACTCCAAAGATTTCCTGACAAAGCACCACTCCAGGTCCTTTTACTGTTTCTGGTGTCGCTAAATACGCACTGAACTGCTTTCCAGATGCAGTTTTAATTTGAATGGTTTGACCAGCCATAGTGTCAACTCCTGACATTGTTATGGCTTTATCTTCTATCTGAATTTTTTTTTAGACTGTCCAAAAGCTGCAAGCACTATCCAATCTCTGCGTAATTATCAAAATTCATCAAACTGGATAAAAACTAAAAAACACAAGAAATACCTATATTTCAAAACTTTATATCAAAAAATGAAATTAATGCTTTTTATCTCATTTGGAAAAAATGGATGAAGATTAGGACTTATTGGATAGTGACGATTGGCTAAAAATAGTTCAATCAAGTCATGTAATTCGTTTGATTACATTAAAAAAGCCCAGTCATTTTCTAAATTAAGGCGTTTATTTATGCATCGACCATGGCCAATTTATGGACAACAAAAAACGTTAATGCTCATCAATATTTTATGTTGTAGTGCATTTTCTACTCAGGCTTATTCAGGGGATGAAGAATGGAAATTTACATCAAAAAATGCATATATAGACAGAAACTATGACAATCCAGATGTAAAGGACACAGGTAGCTGGTCACAATCAGTTTCTCTATTTTACAACTCAAGTATGCATGATACGCCGTTAGAAATTGGTGGAACCCCAATTCAAATTGGCGCAAATGCTTCAGCACAATATGCAGTTCGTTTAAGCCAAGATAAACATGTTGCAGATACGGTATTGCCTTTTGATAAAACCACGCAGTCCCAAGCACCTGATTATCTAAAATATGGTGCGACCTTAAAGTTAGGCTATAACAAAACGCTACTCAGCATTGGTGAATTATGGCTGGATTTACCCGTAACCACTGTAGATGCAAGTCGACAACTCCTGACGTCTTATTGGGGAACTAATCTTAAGAGCCAGCTAAACGACAAACTTTTTGCTGAAATTGGCCGTATTGAAAAAGTATCACCACGAAATGAAGAAGATTTCCATCGATTTTCTTTTACTTCAAAAGGTGTGACTGGCTACTCCGATGGACTTAATTATATAGATCTTCGCTATCAATTGACGCCTACATTGAAGGGTGAATATTACTTTGGAAATATGGAGGATTTATATAACAAACACTATGTAGGCATTGACCATATATGGAAAAATTCTAATTTTTCAGTTAATTCAAAGCTCAAATATTTCAATGCCAAAGATAATGGAAATCTTTTTGACATCGATGCACAAAATGTAGGATTGCTAGAAACACTTAAAGTAAAAAATCATAGCTTTGGTTTGGGTTATCAGCAAATTATTGGTGAGTCTGCTTACCCGTTACCGGATGGTTTCTTGCCTGAAACTTATTTCATTAACTGGAATACGACTGGTTTCTTCAAACAAGATGAAAAGTCTTATCACTTCATCTATGGCTATGACTTTAAAGATCATGTGCCGGGTCTAAATACGACTTTCAAATATGTATATGGCGATCACTTCAAAACAGCAGATGGCTTAAAAAACAAAGAAAGTGAAGCAAACGTTATTGTCAATTATGCCCTTCAACAGCCTTTTCTCAAAGGTTTAGCTCTTCAGTACATCTTCATCAATTACGACGTTAAGCATGGAAATGATTTCTCAGAAAACCGTTTCTTCGTCAATTACAGCAAAAAATTTTAATGAATAAGGAATACATATGAAAACGATAGATGCAAACACGATTATCAATCGCGAAAAACTGTCTCCATTACAGTGGATGGTTTTTATCCTAGGCTTTTTTGTCTTCTTCTGTGATGGTCTAGATACAGGAATTATTGGTTTTGTTGCTCCAGCATTGCTCGATGATTGGGGAATTACCAAGCCTCAGCTTGCTCCAGTTTTAAGTGCTGCTTTAGTCGGTATGTCGATTGGTGCAATTATTTCTGGGCCTCTGTCCGATAAGTTTGGCCGCAAAGGCGTTATTGTTTTTACAAGCCTTTTATTTTCCATATTTACGATTTTGTGTGGCTTTGCTAATTCAACTCAAGACTTAATGATTTATCGCTTTATTACAGGTGTTGGTTTAGGTGCAGCCATGCCAAACATCAGTACGATTGTTTCTGAGTATATGCCCGTAAAACGTAAAGCATTCCTTACAGGCCTTGCTGGCTGTGGTTTTATGCTGGGTATTTCTTGTGGCGGTGTCCTGTCAGCTTATCTGTTAGAAAGCTATGGCTGGGCCAAAGTGATTATTATTGGCGGAAGCATTCCCCTAGTTTTAGTGGTTGCTTTGTTGTTTAAATTACCTGAATCAACTCAATACTTAATCACACGTCATCAACAAGACAAAGCACAGCGTATATTAGAGAATATTCAAGGTCATTCTTTTCAAGAGCCGGTAAAACTTGTTTTAACTCAAGCTGAAACTGCATCAGATGAAAATCCGGTTAAAGTGGTTTTAGGAAAATATCTGTGGGGTTCAAGCATGCTTTGGCTCTGCTGCTTTACTAGCCTTTTGGTGTTCTATCTTTTAACAAGCTGGATGCCAACGATTTTAAAAACAGCAGGTTTTAGTACTCAACAGTTTAGTTTAATTGCTGCGATTTTCCCTTTTGGTGGTGTGATTGGCGCAACCATTATGGGGTGGTATATGGATAAACTGAATCCAACCACAGTCATTAAATATTCATATCTGATTGCCTTCGGCCTATTCATTGTTGCAGGTCTAGTAAGCTCAAATATTTTCTTATTAGGTCTTACTATTTTCTTAATTGGTGCATTACTCGCAGGCGCTCAATCTTCATTACTGCCACTTGCCGCTATGTTCTATCCAGCAGTGTGTCGTGCAGTTGGTGTTTCATGGATGCATGGTATTGGTCGTATCGGTGCAATTTTAGGCGCTTTCTTTGGCTCGCTCATTTTCACTTTTAACTTAAGCTTAAGCGGTATTTTCTTTATTCTCGCACTACCAACCTTCATCTCATTTATCGCACTTAGCCTGAAAGTGATTTATGAGAAATCTAAAAACAAACAAGTGTTAAAGCTAGAAGAAAGTCTATAAATATCAATCGATAAATAAAAAAACTGATTTAGGCAACTAAATCAGTTTTTTTATTGTGAAAGTTAAATATCAGAAAATTTTGCCTTTAGTTTCACTTGGATTTTCTCCGAACTCTTCACGATATTCTTGAGAGAAACGACTTAAATGGTTAAAGCCCCAGTCATACGCAAGCTTTGAAATAGAAACCTTTCTATCAGCTCCTGTGGTGCTCAGGATTTTGTAAATTTGTTGGAGGCGATATTTTTTTAAATACGACATTGGGCTGGTGCCATAGTATTGTTGAAATTCATCATACAATTTTGATTTTGAAACCCCAGCCAGACGCTGCAAGTCTTCTGCACAGATTTCTTCATGTGCATGTTCAATAATAAAATTACGAACCTTACGGATATAAGCAGGCTCATCCTGATGTGAAAGTGACTTTAAAGCTTCAGAATAGTTGTTTTCTTGAGACAACAATAACGCTTTAATTACAAAATTTTCATAGTCTTCAGATAACATCTGCAAACCATAAAAATTACTATATTGCGATTTTAGCTGTAAAAAATTCTGAATATTTTTCCACCACGCACCAATAAGTTGCTCAGAGTCTAAGTGCATTTCAGGATTAAAAATAATGGGAGCTTCTATAGGTTTATTCAGTAGATCTGCAAGAACAATCTGCATACTTCGCTCAGGAATAACCACCTGAAATTTTCTGCAATCTTTATCGATAATCAAATCTTGCTGATCGTTATTAGAAACAATAAGGCCCCTGTTTTCATCAGATTGATAATGAGCGCCACGAATATTAAGAGCTTGTCGACCTTGTATAGGTAAACTAATGCTATACGCTTTTAAATTTGAGATGTTGATGGCAACGTTTGCACCATAACTGATTGTACCGATCGCCATTTTTTTATTAGGCAAACGCATTCCGTCATAGTGAAAATCGAGAGTGTCTTTGTAAATTGTGTCTAGACGGTGTTCACCACAAATTGTGGACATCAAATTCTGCGCAAATTCAGCTTTGCGTGAATAATGATTGAGTTCCATCTGTTGGCTGAGTGATATCATATCCTTTTCACCTAGCTAAATAACTTATTGCTTAAAAAGCAACTTGTATGCCAATTAATATCCTTTAATTGACGAGTTTTCCTGAAAAATATCGAATCAAGAAAGAGAGTAAAGATTACTTTCTCATACTCTATTAAATTTTAAAAATAGAAATAAGTTAAATACCTTTAAAGTATAATTTCATACCTTAACGAATTTATTTTATTAGATTTTTTATAAGCAAATAGAGTAGAGATAAATCATTATTTTGAACAGGAGACTATCGTAAATTTTTAACGAATAAAAAACCGCCTATTTTAAATAAGCGGCTTTTATAAAATACTTAAATTATTGGGCGGTGTAACCACCATCCATAACAACAGCTTGGCCTGTTACCCCACCTGCTTTGCTACTCGCAAGGAAAATCGCATAGTCAGCAATTTCTTCAACAGATAGCAAACGCTTTTGAGGAACCATTGCCAAAATTACATCTTCAAGTGCGCTGTCTAAACTCACATTACGGGTTTTAGCCAAATCTGCAATTTGACCACGGACCAATGGTGTATCTACATACCCCGGACATAAAGCATTTACCGTAATACCATCACGTGCACATTCCAAAGCTGCAACTTTTGTTAGGCCAATTACGCCGTGTTTAGCACTGTTATAACCTGCCTTTCCAGCGAAACCAATCAAGCCATTAATTGAAGCCATATTAATAATACGGCCATATTTTTGAGCTTTCATAATTGGAAGAACATGTTTAATTCCAATAAATGCCCCCGTTAACATGACTTGAACTAACTTTTGAAAAACAGCAGTTGGAAACTCTTCAATAGGCGCAACATGCTGGAAACCAGCATTATTAATTAAGATATCAACTGTACCAAAGGTCTTTTGAGTGAGCTCAATGGCTTGTTTATAAGCATCTTCATCGGTCACATCACATGGTGCAGATAATGCATCAAAACCTTGCTCTTTAAGTGAGTTCGCCGTTTCTTGACACTTTTCAGCATTCATATCAGAAATAACAACTTTGGCACCTTCTTGAGCAAATTTCTTAGCAATCTCTAGACCGATACCACTTGCAGAACCTGTAATAAAAGCGACCTTACCGTCTAAAAGTTTCGTCATTTATTTACTCCTTAATACTTATAACGTGCTGACTTAAACAATACCCGTTACGGTAAAGACCGTAATCACCACAAATACCGCTACCGTTTTAATTACCGTAACTGCAAAAATATCTTTATATGACTGTTTATGGGTTAAACCCGTAACAGCGAGTAAAGTAATTACGGCGCCGTTGTGCGGTAACGTATCCATACCACCTGACGCCATCGCAACTACACGGTGCATGACTTCTGGTGGAATACCAGCAGCTAAAATTGCGGCGTTATATTGTTCAGCCATCGCACTTAAAGCGATACTCATACCACCAGAAGCGGAACCAGTAATACCTGCTAAAACGGTTGTGGTCACAGCCCCATTCACTAAAGGATTTGTAAAGGTACTGCTCATTGCATGGCTAATCAGAGCAAAGCCTGGTAATGACGCAATGATTGCACCGAAACCATATTCAGATGCGGTATTCATCACCGCTAAAAGTGAACCACCAATACTGGCATTAATACCTTCTTTGAAGTTCGTCACTACACGCTGATAATCAAATAAAATTGCAGAAATAATCCCGACAATAAGCGCAAGGCCCACCGCCCAGATTGCACCAGTTTTTGCAACATCTACGGTGTAATCAGCAAGACCAACTGCGGCAAAATCAAAACCATTTGGATACCACTCCTTGATTGCTTTAGACAAATATTTGTTCATTACTGCAACAAGAATGAGGGGTACAAATGCTAAAAACTGACGAGCCGTACTTCCATTATTTTGCAAGTTCATATCGGCTTCAATTTCTTGAGACGGCATATTGTCTACACCAAAACCAGAGTAGCCCTCACCAGCTTTTACAGCTGCACGGCGACGCCATTCTAAGTAAGCCAAACCAATGCATAGAACAAAAATTGCACCAATAATTCCTAGAAATGGTGCAGCATAAATATTAGTACCAAAGAATGTGGTTGGAATTACGTTCTGGATTTGTGGTGTACCAGGCAAAGCATCCATGGTAAATGTAAATGCACCGAGTGCGATAGTTCCCGGAATTAAACGTTTTGGAATATTCGCTTGTCTAAAAAGCTGGTTTGCAAAAGGATAAATGGCAAATACAGCAACAAATAAACTTACACCGCTATATGTTAAAATTGCACCTAACAATACAACGGTTAAAATTGCTTTTTTTGCTCCAATCCATCTCACAATGGTTCGTGCAATAGACTCAGCAATTCCTGACATTTCAACAACTTTACCGAAAATTGCCCCGAGCAAAAACACAAGAAAGTAATCTTTAATAAAGTTCACCATTTTGGGCATAAATACACCCGAATAAAATGGTAAGACATTGGCTGGGTTAATGAGTAAAACAGCAAGTAAGGCACAAATTGGTGCCATGAGAATGACAGAAAAGCCCTTGTAAGCTGTATACATTAACAGCCCAAGTGAAAGTAGAATTACAAATAATTCCCACATATATTCTTTCTCCCTAAAGAATAGATATTAGGTTCAATAAAATTACCAAAAGATATTTAGGTTATCCCAAACCTATAATGATAAAAATCACAATATCTATGAATGGTAATAGGTAAATGAGCTTAAAAATAAAATATCACTAAAATATTTAAAAACAATGCAATTTATTTAAATTTTAAAATATACATAAAATACAAATATTTAAGTTAGTCTGCTGGTAAAATTTAATTGTTTAAAAGCCATTATTGTTTGATAAAACTTATTAATTATTGAGTAAATTAAATTAATATCCACACATTATTTAATAAAGACAATTAAACAATATATTTTTTAAATTAATTTAATAAATGCACTTCATATTATTCTTTAGAAATATCACGCAGATAATTTTTTATCTTTATGTGAATAAAGCAATTTGAATCTTAATCATCAAAAGATTAGAACAGGAATATAGAGTCGTGTTTTTTAATAGTCTCATCTTTACTCAAAAACGGCATTCCGTTTATCAAAAGTAAAGAAAAAAGCTTATATGAAAATACAACTCTTAGCTTGTTTAATGAATATTAATGTTATCTTGCATGGAAAAGCCTATGATAGCTAATAACAAAGAGGCCTCTATAACTCTTTGACACACTTTAATGAAGCTGCCTTTAAGTCATTATCGGCTTCGTAGATCATATTTGAAGTAGAGGCACTTAAAATTGTTCTTGCTTCGAGTATATCTTTGTTAAGTAACCTAACTTCTAGAACCATATCATTTTGAATGTAAATCATATTATTTGCATACTTAACTTTGTTTAATACAACATGGCCGCTAGTATCTTCACAAAGTATCCCATTACCGTCTGAGTCAAGTCTTATTGTTGATATGTTAGGGTCGATCGAAAACGTCCATATACCTGATACCGAAGGTATTGATGGTTGTACTTCACTAAATTTATTATTAATGATTTGAGTTGTTGGGGTTACACATCCACTTAATGAAAAAATTAAGCTTAATGAAATTATCTTTTTCATGAAATTACTCCTTTTAATTATGACTAAAACTTAACAGTTCAGAAAATAAAAAACTATCAGTTCATATAGCACCCTACCCCATACACACTAGACCTGATTGAACCAATATGAGATGTTTGATATGCATCAATATCTACAATAGAGACCAGAAAAGATTGCACGACCTCCATAGTGATTTTCTTTACCTTATCTTCATCTTCTACTTATTTTGTCACACCAAGACTAGAACTAATCGGCTTATCCTTTTCCAGCCCACATATATCTCTGAAAACTTTAATATTTAATTGATATCCATATTCCGGAAACAAAACTAAAAATTAGATAAATAAATGCAGCAATAATTACGGAAAAAAGGACTATGATGACTCCGTTAGTGATATGGTCTCCATTGGTATCATTCTCAGTGTTTTCCTTGGGATTAATTATCATTGGGGTATTTAAAGATTTTTTTGCCTCATAGAATCCCCAGCCTATACCCAGCAAAACAATTAGTACCGCAAAACCAACTCCAATATCATAAATAACTTCCTCAGCAGCATATTTATCATTTGAAGCTGAAACACACTTTTCAAAGTATTTTTTTTCAATTTCAGACAGTGTGTAGATTGATTTTTGATCTTTAAACATATCTTTAAAATGGATATTGCATGTCTCAATAAATTCTTCTTTATCGTCAGTTCCATCTCCCTCGTAATTACTTGGACGTGAAATATATATTGAACTATGTGTAGTTGTAGCCATCTAATTACAGTAATTTATATACAAAATGATAGTTTAATTGATAGTAAAAAATATTCAATTTAGGCCTTACTCAAATGAATCAAAAACCAATGGCAATGACATGTTCAAACCTTTCATATGATTTTTATAAAGCCTTATCTCAAAATAGTAAAAATTAATATATTCTTTTGGATACTTGCTAACTAAATTATAAAAGTGCCGTTCACTTATTAAGGATGCGCATTTAATTTTTTGACGTCTAATTTTTAGCTTTATTCATCTTTTTATCTTTATGGGGGTGGACAAATTTATACTCTTTATTTTTAAAAATAGCATTTATTTAATTTAGATTATTCAATAGAATAACAATGTAAAATCTTGATAAGAAAACAAAATATGATGTGGATTAAATTTATATTGTACCCTTTGGGGATGTTTATACTATGGCAAATTATTTTCATAATTACGCAACTCTCTTTAACATATCTAAATATGCCACAAGTCCTTGTAGCTATACTTTCATTGATCATAAATTGCGGTATGCAAATTTTGATTGGTTATAAAATTCCTCAATTAGTACCGAAATATAAATTTGCAGTGAGTACTACATACATCATCCTCTTTACCTTTTTGTTAGCAATCTATTCAACAACTATTTTATTAGAAGGCTTAAAAGTTGCTCCTCAAGCAATCTGGTTAGGTCATTTATTTTTTCATTTAGTTGGAATGGCTCTATATTTTGCTAATAACACAGATGAGTTCTGTTGGGAAAATTTACTGAAGTAGCTCATCGTATTGCTCTTTATTTCTTTTTCTTAATTTTTTAAAAAAACATCATATTAAACAAATTTTCGTATAAATTACCCTTCTAAGTGAGCTGGGTAATCTAAAGGAAAGAAATGACGCTTAAACAATTAAAAGCTTTTTTAGCCCTTGCGCGTACACTTAACTATGCCAATGCTTCTTTAGAGCTACATCTCAGCCAGTCTGCTTTAAGTCTCACCATCAAAAGCCTAGAAGAAGAATTAGGCGGTAAATTATTTAATCGTAATACACGCCGAGTTGAGCTTACACAGGAAGGCAAATCTCTCATTCCCTATGCTAAAAAGTTACTCGCCAATTGGGATGAAATGGAGAACGACGTTAAACAACGCTTTAAACTCAATCGAGGAACATTAAGTATTGCTTCAATGCCCTTTGTGACTCATGCAATTTTGCCTGAGGTGATTCATCAATTTTTAGAGCTTCATCCCAATCTTAACTTTTCAATTCACGATATCCCTAACGAGACCATTATAGAAAAAGTACAAGATGGTATTTTCGAGCTTGGCATCTGCTTTGAACCAGATCTTACCGAGGGCTTAGAGTTTAGACCTTTGTTTGAAGAAGATTTCTTGGCTCTATTACCTAAGACTCACCCACTTGCTCAATCATCTTCTATTACATGGTCCGAGCTTTGTTCAAATCCATTCGTGACATTGCAAAAACCTTCAATTGTTCGATATTTAGTTGAACAAAATTGTTTGCGAAATAATATAACGCTCGATTTAAAAGTTGAATGTCATCAAATTTCATCACTCTCAAGTTTCGTTGCTTATGGAATTGGGGTAAGTGCGATTCCAAGGCATTTTGCTAAACACATTGATAAAGAACATAATGTCCTCATTGAATTAAAGGATGAAGCTATTCATAAAACTGTGGGAATTGTTTATAAAAAGAATTTTGAAATTTCAAATATTTCGACTCAATTTATTGAGGCTTTGGTGCAATATAAATTTTAAAAAATTAAAGACTGCATTTTAGGATGAGCTAAGCATAGGCTTAAGCCAAGTTTATTAATTATTATAACTTTCAATACATTAATGCAAATTCATGAAGATTTTAGCATTCTATACATCTAATTTTTTGTTGTTAATTTGATAGCATTCATTGAATATACTCATTAATCCTTTAAAAAAATTAACTTCTATAACGCAAAATGTGATGCTAAAACTAAGATTACTAAGGGATATAGGATAACAATAGAATGAATAAAGTTTATGCCAATGCAGAGGCAGCACTAAAAGACGTTATTGCAGATAATCAAACACTTGCCGTAGGCGGTTTTGGTCTATGTGGAATTCCGGAAAAACTGATTGTTGCAGTTAAGCAAAGTGGTGTGACTGGTCTCACATGTATTTCAAATAACGCAGGTGTAGATGATTTTGGTTTAGGTATTTTGCTTGAAACAAAACAGATCAAAAAAATGATCTCTTCTTATGTTGGTGAAAACAAAGAATTTGAGCGCCAATATTTAAATGGTGAACTTGATGTAGAGCTTACTCCGCAAGGTACATTAGCTGAAAAGTTACGTGCTGGCGGTGCTGGTATTCCTGCGTTCTACACACAAACAGGCGTCGGTACACTCATTGCAGAAGGTAAAGAAGAACGTACCTTTAATGGCAAAAACTACATTTTAGAAGAGTCGTTAACAGCAGATGTTTCGCTTGTTAAAGCCTATAAGGCAGACAAGGCAGGTAACTTAGTATTCCGTAAAACTGCTCAAAATTTTAACCCTGAATGTGCGATGGCTGGCAAAATTACAATCGCCGAAGTTGAACAGGTTGTTGAAATTGGTGAATTAGATCCAGATGAGATCCATTTAGCGGGTATTTATGTAAACCGCATTGTACTTAATGCGTCACCTGAAAAACGCATTGAGCATAAAACTTTAAGCACGGAGGCAGTATAAAATGGCTTGGTCACGCAATGAAATGGCACAACGTGCTGCAAAAGAACTTGAAGACGGTTTTTATGTCAATTTAGGTATTGGCTTACCTACCCTCGTTGCTAATTATATTCCTGAAAATATTAATGTTTGGCTTCAATCTGAGAATGGCCTATTAGGTATTGGTGAATTCCCGACTGAAGAAACTGTCGATGCAGATTTAATTAACGCCGGTAAACAAACAGTTACAGCTCGCCCTGGTGCTGCTTTTTTCTCAAGCTCAGAATCTTTTGCCATGATCCGCGGTGGCCATGTCAACATTGCAATTTTAGGCGCAATGGAAGTTTCCGAAAATGGTGACTTAGCGAACTGGATGATTCCGGGTAAGAAAGTCAAAGGTATGGGCGGTGCAATGGACTTGGTTGTTGGTGTCCAAAAAGTTGTAGTGCTTATGGAACATTGTGCAAAAGACGGTACGCCAAAAATCGTGAAAAACTGTAGCCTACCTTTAACAGGTAAAGGTGTGGTTCACCGCGTCATTACTGACTTAGGCGTAATGGACATTACACCTCAAGGTGTAGAGCTCATTGAACTTGCTAAAGATGTCACCCTTGAACAGATTCAAGCTGCTACAGGTGTCGAGTTTTATAAAACCTTAGTTGCGTAAATTCTAATTTTTAGTTAGCCAGATAAGACTTAAGTTACAAAGTTAGCTTAAGTCTTAGCCCTTTAAAGCACCGGATGTGCTGTCTATAAATAAGAACGAGAAGGATTTTTCAGCTATGGAAAAACAGCAAGGAATTTTTGAAAGATTTGCCCTTCGGATTAGTGACTGGTCTGAAAAATGGTTTCCTGATTCATATATTTTTGCATTACTTGGCGTCATTATCGTGTCAGTTGCCTCTTTAGGTATTGGTGCACCTATTCACGATGTCGCGACTTCCTTCGGTAACGGTTTCTGGAGTCTTATTCCCTTTACCCTGCAAATGACGATGCTCATTATTGTGGGTTATGTCGTTTCTGTATCTAAGCCCGTAAAATTCCTAATCCAAAAAATGGCACGTATTCCAAATTCTGGACGTGGTGCTATTGTTTTAGTTGCAACTGTCAGCTTGTTAATTTCATTAGTCAATTGGGCAGTAAGTACGATTCTTACTGCACTTTTAGTGATTGCATTAGCAAAACGTAAAGAGCTGAACATGGATTACCGTGCAGCAGCGGCGGCGGCAATTATTGGTATGGGAGCAACTTGGGCACTTGGAATTAGCTCTTCGGCAGCACAGCTTCAAGCGAATAAAACTAGTTTACCTGAGTCAATTTATAACCTAACAGGGGTTATTCCATTTACCGAAACGATTTTCCTTTGGCAATCAATTGCGATGACCATTATTTTGGTTATTGTGTCAATCGCAATCGCTTACTGGTCAGCTCCAAAAGGCAATAATGTTAAAACAATTGATAGTTTTGATGTTCAATTTGAAGAAGACAAACCACATGAGGAAAAATCGACGCGTCCGGGTGATTGGTTAGAAAACTCGCCTATCTTAACGATTATTGTCGTCGCATTAGGCTTAATCTGGATGTTTTTTGAATTTTCAAAAAGCAATCCAATTATTGCTATTTCAAGTTTAAACACATACAACTTTGTGTTTTTAATGCTTGGGTTAGCCTTGCATGGAACACCAAGAAACTTCTTAAATGCTGTTTCAAAGGCAGTTCCAGCTGTATCAGGAATCTTAATTCAGTTTCCACTTTATGGAAGCATCGCTTTTATTATGACGCAAGCTTTAAACAGTCAAGATTTATCGCTGTCGCATTATATAGCTGAGTTTTTCGTTTCAATCGCTTCAAAAGAAACCTTTGCAATCGTGATGGGGATTTACTCTGCGATTCTGGGGTTCTTTGTACCGTCTGGTGGTGGAAAATGGATTATTGAAGCCCCATATGTTATGCAAGCAGCAAATGATTTGAAAGTTCATTTAGGCTGGTCTGTACAAATTTATAATGCAGCCGAAGCTTTACCGAACTTAATCAATCCGTTCTTTATGCTTCCAATGTTAGGCATTCTAAAACTAAAAGCGAAAGATGTGATTGGTTTTACAGTCACTCAACTCGTTGTGCATTTTCCGTTAGTTTTATTTTTATTATGGTTCTTTGGAAGAACGCTTAGCTATACCCCACCTACTTTTTAATTTACCGGCGCCTTTAGTTTCGGCTAAAGGCAAATTTAGCAAATACATCAATAAGAGATATTAAGATGAGTTCAATTGTTATAGTTTCAGGTAGCCGTACTGCAATGGGCGGTTTTCAAGGCAGCCTATCGGCTTTAACTGCACCAGAACTTGGCGCTGCTGTTATCCGTGAATCGATCCAACGTGCAGGTGTTTCCCCTGAACAAGTAGATGAAGTTATTTTTGGTTGCGTGTTAAGTGCGGGTATTGGCCAAGGTCCTGCTCGTCAGGCGATGCGTAAAGCTGGTGTACCTGATCATGTCGGCGCTGTCACCATTAATAAACTTTGCGGCTCTGCAATGAAAGCGGTGTTAATGGCATCAGATACTCTAAAAGCAGGCAGTGCCAATATTATTGTGGCTGGTGGTATGGAATCTATGACCAATGCGCCTTATATTTTACCCAAAGCTCGCGGTGGTTACCGTATGGGTCATGGTGAGATTAAGGACCATATGTTTTTAGATGGCCTTGAAGATGCAGAAACAGGCCGCTTAATGGGTTCTTTTGCTCAAGACATGGCAAATACTAAAGGCTTTACCCGTGAGCAAATGGATAACTTTGCGATTTCTTCATTGAAAAAAGCGCAAACTGCCATTACCGAAGGTTACTTCAAAGAAGAAATTGTTCCTGTTGAAGTCAAAACGCGTAAGGGTGTCGAAGTTATCGATCAAGATGAGCAACCATTAAAAGCAAATCTTGAGAAAATTCCGACTTTACGTCCTGCTTTTAGCAAGGACGGTACAATTACAGCTGCAAACTCAAGCTCAATTTCTGATGGTGCTGCTGCGTTAGTACTCACCACTGAAGAATATGCTCAAAGTCATGGTTTAAATACTTTGGCAAAAATTGTTGCAACTTCTACTCACTCACAACATCCAAGCGAATTTACCGTTGCTCCAATTAGTGCAATTCAAAAAGTACTTGAGCGCGCTGGCTGGTCTGTTGATGAAGTAGATGCTTGGGAAATTAATGAAGCTTTTGCAATGGTGGCAATGGCGCCAATTCATGAACTCGGCATTGATGAAGCAAAAGTAAATGTACATGGCGGTGCTTGTGCTTTAGGCCATCCAATTGGCGCAACTGGCTCAAGAATTATTCTTTCTCTCATCTATGCTTTAAAACGCCTTGGTAAAAAGAAAGGGGTTGCTGCTTTATGTATTGGTGGTGGTGAAGCTACAGCTGTGGCAATTGAAATCTAAAAATCAAAGTACACAGTGGGTGTAAGAGTTTTTCTTACACCTACTTTTTTAGACTTTAAAAAGTTCATAACAGGTTTGACGGAACCATTTATGGCTACTTTTATGATGGCAAGACATATGCCAATGTTGTTTAACATCATAAGTTGGGAAGTCTAGAGGTGCTGGTAAAATCTGTAAATTTTCTCTCACCAATAAGACTTGGCTTAAATAATACGGTACCGTTGCGATCGCATCTGTTTCTTGAACGACTAATCCCACTCCAAGATAGCTCGGTAATCGAATTAAAATATTCCGATCCAATCCTTTGTTCTGTAATTCATTTTTAATGTGGTAATGCCCGATTCCCGCATCAATATCGATATGATACTCGCGCATATAATCATCTAAAGTAAAATTATTTGGGTCTAAACGAGGATGGCTCTTAGAACTAATCACCACATAATGTTGTTTAAAAAACTTTTGTTGATAAAAGCCTTCTTCTAATTGGGGTAAAAAACCAATTGCAAGATCAATTTCACCATTTGCCATTTGATAGCTGGTTTCTGGTGTAATCGGCCTAATATTCAAGCGAATTAAAGGGGCTTTCTCTTTTAAATAGTTTGTTAATTGCGGTAATAAAACTAGATGAGATACATCTGTCATCGCAATTGTAAAAAGCTGATCTGAAGTTAGCGGATCAAAGTTCACACTAAAGTTATTAATGCTTTCTACTTTATCAATAACTTCACTAATGAGTGGAAAAATCTCCTTTGCTAATTCGGTTGGGATCATCTCATTCCCAACACGAATAAAAAGTGGATCATTAAAATGCTGACGGATTTTGTTCAGTCCATTACTAACACTCGGTTGTGTAAGGCCAATAGCATCAGCAGCCATTGAAACACTTTTAAACCGATAAATATGATAAAAAATATTTAGTAATCTACTATCTAGATCAAACAAAATTGTCTCCGTCTGGATCAAATAATCCATTCAAAAGGAATGAAATCATGTACAGCATATATAAAAATGCCCACTAAATTTCTGAATTATTGATATATGGTCTAAATTAACAAAGAATCTAGACCATGAGCAATGCTTTATAAAGCCTTTCATCACAAAGACAAAGGTATGAGTTATTTAATTGATTACTTTGTATGTAAATATCTTGAAGACATCACATATCATTATGAATTTTAATCATGCTGAGTTTGGAAGCCCTTCCAGATTTGCTGAACAGATTTGTTATCACTCAAATTATTTTTAAAAATATAAATATCCTGTGGCAGACAATATTCGTTATGGTCCAACATAACCAATTTTCCGGTAGCGAGATCTTCCTCTACATTAATTTTTGGAATCCATGCCACACCTAAACCTTGTAATACAAGCTCTTTCAAGTTGGTGGCGTTGTCAGTTTCATATAAGGTTTTATAGATCAATTTACCTTCAATCAATTGATCGACCAATTTGCGTAAATAAGCATGTTTACTATAAGCAAGTAATGAAAAGTTACTCTGAATTGTATGCTTAGACGTATGGTCAGCCTCGGTAGCTGACACAGGAACAATTTCTGTTTCGGCGATCTTGATACCACTTAAAATATCATCACCAACTCGATTAATATTAGATCGATCTGCATAACAAATCATAAAATCGCAGGCTCCTTCTTTTAAAAGAGATAAGCCTTCTCCACTATTCGTTGCGACAATTTCTATTTTTAAATCACGCATAAATGTTGGAAATTTCTTTAAAAAAGTGGTCAAAAAACCCGATGCTAATGAATGAACAACACAGAAACGAATCGTAGATTCGGTTTCATTTTTGATATTTTTAATCAGCTTGGCTGTTTCTTCTACCTGCTTCTCAATATTTTTAGACATCACCAGCATAATTCGTCCGATGTCTGTAAATTCAATATTATTTTTATTATTTCGAATAATAACTTCAGCTCCAATCATCTCTTCTATTTGCTGAATTCTACGCGTAAACGCGGATTGACTAATAAATCGTTTTTCGGCTGCTTTTGAAATAGAACGCTCACGCTCTAGTGTTAAAAGGTCTTCTACCCAACGTACTTCTAAGTTCATTTTATGCATTCCCTTTTTATATTTATGTCCTTAATTTGTCTGGTTGGGAAGCTGAATAAATAGCTGAATCGATGAATAAAAATTATAAAACATGGGAGTACCTGCAAAAATGCGATGGAGGATTGGCAAAGCCAAACAATAAAAATAAGTATTGAATAATTCTGACATAGAAACGAGCGTAAGAGAATAAAAGACTTTGATTTAACTCAATAACTCAAACAAATTTAAAATTATTATTCTAAAAATTATTTTAAATCAAACAGTAAGATTAATATAACTCAAGTAAATAGCCAACTCCCCCTTAATAAAAAACAGAAATAATCACAAGATTTACCCCAGTTTTATTTTTAATAAAAAAAGTCCGTACCTTGGGGAAGAATACGGACTGTAAAACAGAAAAATTAATATCTTGTTTATTTCAGGAATTAAGCTCTCTGACTCAATAAATTCATTTAAATCAGAAGATATGCTTGCAGTATAGCTCAATCCAAAAAACCTGACTATTCTACTAAAGTATTTAACCTAAAACTGAATACAGATGAGTTTCTAGTATTCACCAATGAGATAATATAGCTTCCTTGAAATTTCTACCATCATATTAGAAGTATATTGAGTAATTTCAAAAACTTGCTTTTTCTGTGGATTGAACACCATATTGTCTTTTTCATCACTAAAAAAGATATAAGTGGTGTATTTATCCATGTGGTGAATATGCTCTTTTAAGCTTAATTTTTCCCCAGAATTGGGATCATAGGCGATAAACTTCATTCTCATGAATTTTGTCTCTATACATACAGTCTTTTACCTAAACCTAAAAAAAGTCTAAGTAAAACAATATTTTGATGAAAGATATAAAAGATTAACCTAAGAGCTGTAGCTACTTATAAGATATGGGTACAATACTATTGGCCTTATTTACAGAGGTTTCAGCAGAAGCGATAGATTGCTCTGCTTCTTTAAGCAGACGAGAAGTTTTAGACTCACTTTTCTCTTCACCATGGAAAAGTACATAGTATGTAAAACTTCCCAAGATAATTAATGCGGCTGTGACTTTTAACATAAACTTAAAACTAAGATTTTTTCATATTATAGTTATTTTTATGTGAAATGCATCACATTTTTATATAAATTTGTTAGATAAGCTACACTTTAAAAGCTAATAATAAAGATAATTAAGTTGATATTTCACTTAAATTAATCAGTCTTAAATTTTGTAATAGGTTGCTTTTCAAAAATTAGAGGACATTTTACTATATCCAACAATTTTTTAAATTAACCCTATCTTTATATTAAGATATTAATTTAAATAATAAAATTTAAGTTAAATTAATAGGTGTAAGTGAAATCTCCTCGTTAGTTCTCTGTAAAATTAAAAACTTGATATGCAAAAAATGCATAATTAACTTGATAAATGCATTAGAAGTGAAGCATTTCGAAATCTAATATGAATTATCTTCTTTACTAATTCGAAGTTTAATGATGAACGCTGAAATTACCACCCGTATTGAGAAGGATCTTATTGGTTATAGAGAGATCAATAATAACGACTACTACGGAGTTCAAACATTACGTGCTCTAGAAAACTTTAATTTAACTCAAAGCAAGGTTGGAAATTTCCCTCACCTTATTAAAGCCTTAGCAATGGTAAAGCTTGCTTGTGCTGAAGCGAACTATAATCTAAAAAGCTTAGATCAGACTAAATTTGAAGCGATTGAATACAGCTGTAATCAACTGATTCGTGGTAATTTTCACGACCAGTTCCCGATTGATATGATGCAAGGTGGTGCTGGTACTTCAACAAATATGAATGTAAATGAAGTATTAGCAAACATCGCTTTAGAATATATGGGACATGCAAAAGGCCAATATCAGTATTTGCATCCTAATAACGACATTAACATGTCACAGTCAACAAATGACGTATACCCTACTGCGATTCGCTTAGGTTTGTTATTAAGCTTAGATGAACTAAATCTTCCTTTTAACAATTTAATCTTAAGTTTCCGCAATAAATCTCAAGAATTTGCTCACATCCTAAAAATGGGCCGTACGCAGTTACAAGATGCGGTTCCTATGACATTAGGTCAAGAGTTTGGTGCTTTTGCAGTAACTTTACAAAAAGACCTTGAGCAAATTAATACGCTTATTCCAAATGTTTTAGCGTATATGAACCTTGGTGGTACGGCGATTGGTACGGGAATTACTACTGAATATAGTTACCGTGAACTCGCTATTCAAGCACTTGCAAAAATTTCTGGTAAGAAAATTAAGTCTGCCCCTGATCTAATCGAAGCAACTTCAGATATGGGTGACTTTGTTCTTTTATCTGGTTTATTAAAGCGTACCGCGACTAAACTTTCAAAAATTGCCAATGACTTACGTTTACTTTCAAGTGGTCCACGTACTGGCATTAATGAAATTAATTTAGAAGCTCGCCAACCGGGTAGCTCGATCATGCCGGGTAAAGTAAACCCAGTTATTCCTGAAGCGATGAACCTTGCTTGCTTCCAAATTATTGCAAATGACTTGGCTGTAACTTTAGCTGCTGAAGCTGGCCAATTACAGTTAAACGCAATGGAACCACTTATTGCATTCAAACTGTTTGAATCAATGGACTTACTTGGTAAAGCAATGGCAATGTTCCAAAGTAAGTGTATTGATACAATTACGGCGAACCCTGAGCATTGTAAAGCTTTGGTTGAAAACTCGATTGGTATCGTGACTGCACTTAACCCATATCTAGGTTATGAAACTACAACTCGTATTGCTAAAACAGCAAACGAAACTGGACAAAGCGTATTGGCTTTAGTTCAAAATGAAGGTTTATTATCAGCACAAGTGCTTGATGATATCTTGTCGATTAATAATATGGTTAAACCAAAAATGTCGGCTTAATTCCTGAAATAAAAAAGGAGCTTTAAAAGCTCCTTTTTTATTTGTTCCATAACAACTATTAAAAGCTAAAAGTTGTAGAAAATTGAGCTGTGCGAGGATTACCTAAGAACAGATAGTCATCCCCCATAAATGCGCCTACATCACGCCAATATTTCTTATTAAATAAGTTATCAATATTGAATCTAAAAGTTGTGTCATGCCCAGCAAAATTTGTTTTATAGGCAGCACCAACATTAAAAACGCTATATCCACCTACTTTTGCAGTTCCCTCTTTGTTTGCATATTTACCGCTACTGTATTGCATGCCACTGAGTAATCTTAATCCTTCAACTGAAGGTACTTTATAAGATAACTGTGCAGTTGCGCGTACTTTCGGTACATTTTGAGTTTGATGACCTTTGTAGCTGTCACTATCAATATCAACTAGACGTGATTTGGTATAGGTAATGCCATAGCTTACGTCAATTGTATCGGTTAAGGCACCTGTTAAACCTAATTCAATACCTTGATTATGTTGTTCACCTTGTTCCACAAACTCTAACTTCCCTTCAGAGTTTGTAGTCGTATATTGATTATCTTGCTTTAAATCAAAAATAGCTGCTGTTAATAAGAAGTTGCGTATTTGTTGCTTAACACCAAGTTCATATTGTTCAGAGTTTTTCGGTAATAGAACTTCTAGAGCATTATTAGCAAACCAAGGTGCTTCACCACCATCTGATAATCCTTTGGCATATGAAGCATAAAGATTCGTCTTAGCAGTTGGGCTATACATGAGAGCTAATTGCGGTAAGAACTTATTTAAATCGGTGTCTCGGCTTTGCTGCCCATCTGACTTATAAGCTTGCTCATCAAGATGAATAAGTTTCCCACCCAATAAAGTTGACCACTGATCGTTAAATTGAACTCGGTCAGATAGAGTAAATGCAGTCTGATCGCTTTTTAGGGCTTTGTAACGATCACCTGGACTTTCTGATGATGGACTGTAGTCAATCGTATCTTCATAGATATTGCCTGTTCCTACAGCTACATTCAGTGGTGTATGGTGCTTTAAGCTTTTATAAGTACGTTGTAATTCGAAAGCTACTTGATGCTGAATGTTGCCAGTGTTGAATTGTCCATTTAACCCAGCGGCAAACTGGTTGGTAATACGTGTGTCATCTGGGCTACGGAAATCGTAAATATCATAATTACCGTGTTTATCAAAAGTATTGCCTAAACCAGTAACTTCACAATTATCGTTATAACATCCCCATGGGAAAGCACTATTATCATCAATCACAACACGGCTTTGAGACGCACTTAAGCTACCATTCCATTGCTCGTTAAATGCATATTGATATTTCAAACTCGCATTTACACTGTTATTTACAACAGGTTTACTCCAAGACTGGTAACCCAATAAACGGTCTTGATCTACATTTGTTGGTACTTCTTGTCCATCAAGCAGTTGATAACCTGGTACTGAACGTTGACTTTGATGCTGAGCTTCAATATCAAACAATAATTTAGAACGCTTATTAATTTTCCAGTCTAAAGCAACTGAACCAAACTCACGTTTACCATTTGCGTGATCAACATTTGGGTGAATACTTTCATGGGCTAAATTGATTCGATAGCCAAAGTTATCATTAATAAAGCCCCCTACATCCGTTGCCAGTGTATAACCACCTTCTGAATTTGCATCTACAGTAATGTTTTTAACATCGGCTGGTCTTTTGGTGACATAGTCAACAACACCGCCTGGTGTCGACATTCCACTTTGAATTGCAGAAATGCCTTTTAAGATTTCAACTTGTTCTTTATTTTCTAAAGCCACATTTTGCTCACCACGTATGGTATGGCCGTTAATGAGATAACTCGAACCTAAGTCAAGCGCAAAACCACGTGCTACAAAGTTTGGATAGTAGCCAATAGGAGCGTAACCATCGCCTAACGATGAATCATTTTTAATAACATCAGTTAACGTTTTTGCGTGTTGGTCTGCTATGCGCTCAGTTGTAATGGTAGTAATAGATGCAGGAACTTTCTTTATATCACCAGTTTGAAAACCAGATAAACTTACTTTTTTAGATGTATATAACGCATCACTATTTTGTGTAGCATTCACAGTAATGGTTGGGAGCTGCGAAACCTCCACTTCATTTGCATAGACGACAGATGTTATGAGTGCAATAGATGACGCCAATGCTGTTTTAGAGCATGTCATGAAGTGAAGATTTAACGAATGTCTTTCCATTGAATAACTACCTGCCATACCGTGCATAATTCTAAAGCGCTAGAAATGATTGCGGAGTCTATTTTTAGCCACGCAAGAATACAGCTACATATATTGAGAAACAACACATTCTGTACTTTTTCGATTAAGTGAATGTGATACAACTTTTATGAACTTATCATTATATAAATTTCATTTATTTTATGAGGAATTGACGCTATAACTTTTTAAGTATTACCAAATATTCAAAATAAACTTAAGCTCAAAATGGAACTTAAAAGGAGAAATAAAATAAAAAAATACCGTTGTTAAATTAGCTGATTGGTTTTCAATACAATTAATTATGAAGTTAAACGAAAGGAAGTGTTCGATCATTGGGAAAAATCTCTTTAAATCGAACAAAAGGACGTAATCTCTCTAGAATCGAATTTTAAAATTAGAAAAAATGAATGGTTAGGAATTTAAGGAAGTGCTCAGGATCGAGTGATATTTAAAGTTTCATTCATTTTCTATCCAGCATATCTATAAATTCCTCATTTTTGTCTGCAAAATGATGGAAGAAATATGACATACACTCAGGAAGAAAAACGTAGCAGAATACGTGGGATTGTAGGCGCAGCCTCTGGTAATTTAGTTGAATGGTTCGACTTTTATATCTATGCAGTATTTGCTGCCTACTTTACTCAAGCGCTAACAGCACCTGATATGGATAGTACGACCAAGTCTATTTATGTTTGGGGTGTGTTTGCTGCAAGCTTTTTTATGCGTCCTATCGGTAGTTGGGTATTTGGACGAATTGCAGACCGACATGGCCGTAAAAAATCAATGGTCATCTCAATCTGCCTCATGGCTTTGAGTTCTTTTTTATTTGCAGCCCTACCTACTTATGACCAAGTTGGCTTATTTGCCCCTTTCCTTTTACTTGTAGTGCGCTTACTTCAAGGCTTATCAGTTGGTGGTGAATATGGTGCCGTAGCAACATATATGAGTGAATTAGGCTTAAAAGGTCAACGTGGTTTTTACTCCTCTTTCCAATATGTCACCCTCTCTGGTGGTCAATTATTAGCAAGCTTATTGGGTGTTATTTTATTGACGTTCTTAAGTGAACAACAATTACATGATGGTGGATGGCGTATTCCGTTTGTTATTGGTGGTATTGCAGCAATTTTTTCTTTGCTTGCACGTAGTCGCTTAGAAGAAACACTTTCTCATCAAGACAGCGAACGAAAAGAATCTGGCAGCTTAAGAGAACTCTTTAAGAAACATTGGAAAACCTTTTTATTAGTGGTTGGATATACTTCTGCTGGTTCATTAACGTTTTATGTAGAGACAGTTTATTCAAAAACCTATTTAACCAATTTAGGGATGGATGGAAAAACCGTTGGTTATATCATGACCTTTGCTTTATTTGTCTATATGTGTGCTCAGCCTGTATTTGGTGCAATTTCCGACCGTATTGGCCGACGCTCTTCAATGTTGGCATTTAGCTTATTGTCCGCGATTTTTATCTATCCAGTCATGGTTATCGGGATGCGTAACTATATTGATTCGCCGATCATCATTACATTACTACTCATCTTTATGATGATGTTACTCAGCTTCTATACTTCTATCAGTGGATTAGTAAAAGCTGAAATGTTCCCACCGCATGTACGAGCTTTAGGCGTAGGATTTTCATATGCGGTAGGTAATGCGCTGTTTGGTGGTTCCGCGCCTTCAGTTGCCTTGCAGTTCAAAGCTGCTGGAATTGAAAACACCTTCTTTATTTATGTCATTGTCATGCTCATTATCTGTTTCTTATGTAGCCTTGCGCTTCCGAAAAAACCAGATTATTTGGAACATGATCATTAAAGAATGCCAAAAAGATATTCTTCTAAAGATTTTTTAGAAGAATATCTTTTTAAAACAATAAGAAATTCATTTTTATTCTATATGTTATTGCTATACGGTACATCTAACTTATTCAATTAACTACAAATTAGTAGTTTTTTCAGTATTCTTGATCTGTCTGAATCAATTTTTTTGATGGCTTTCACCTACACAAATGATTGATGGATTGGTCTGAGGTTAAATTGGCTATGACTTTCTTTTAGTTATTTGCTGATTTAATTGACTCCCTAAAATCAAAATCTCTTTAAGGCCGAACAGTCATATTACTGTTCGGCTGTTTATATATTAACCTGCTAACTGTGCGATTTGCGCAGCTGCATTATCTAAGGCAGCTTGACGTGCTTCTGGGCCGAAAGCGATCCCTTCCGCACGCACAAAAGTAATATCAGTAACACCAATAAAATTGAAAAACGCTTTGATATAAGTTTCTTGATAGTCTAAAACTTCGGCTGGTGAACCTTCTGAATACACACCACCACGCGAAGAAGCAATAATGACACGTTTACCTTCTACTAAACCTTGAGGGCCGTTTTCCGTATAGCGGAATGTTTTCCCAGCAACAGATAGGCGGTCAAGCCACGCTTTTAACTGTGATGGAAAACTAAAGTTATACATAGGTGCGCCAATTACAACGATATCTGACGATAAGAACTCATCCAAATATTGGGTGTTTTGCGCAACACGTTGCTGCGCTGTTTCATTATTAGGTTCAATTCCTTGCCATGCAAAAAACTCAGCATCAGACAAATGAGGAATTGGTTCTAAAGCAAAATCGTGATGAATAATTTCTGCATTTGGATAAGCTGCTCTGAGCTTTCCAACAACAGATGAGGTGAGTTGGCGGCTAACAGACTGCTCACCTAAAATACTTGTGTCAATTTGAAGTAGTTTCATCGTTTATACCCATAGTATAAAATTGTTACTTGAACTAATTATGTTACTACTATTATTCTTATGCACAAGAAGGCACATTTAGGGAACCAAGTAATATGACTGTAACCATACCTCATGATATCCAGAGTTCAGATTGTCAAAGAGTCAGTCAAGTGTTGGCTAGGGTTGGTGAAAAATGGAGCATCCTCATCGTAATGACACTTGCATCACGCCCACATCGTTTTTCTGAAATAAAGAGAAATATCAATGGAATATCGCAGCGTATGCTTACCTTATGCTTGCGTGGTTTAGAAAGAGATGGATTAGTTAAACGTACAGTTTATCCTGTAGTTCCACCTCATGTTGAATATGAATTAACTCCACTGGGCCATTCACTTACAGAACCTGTAATTGCTTTAGGCCAATGGGCGCAGCAGCATATTGCTGATATTGATGCAGCAAGAGCTGCCTTTGATGCAGCTCAGGAGAAACCAATTACATTAGACACTTAACGTAACTGCGAAGGACTCATGCCATAAAACTGTTTAAAGCGATGACTTAAATGGCTTGCTGAGCTAAACCCACATACTAGCGCAATATCTTGCAAAGAAAGCTGAGATGACTGAATTAACCCCTTTGCCTTAGTTAAGCGTCTTTGCATGACATATTGGTGAGGCGCCATATTCATGGACTGTTTAAACATATGGGCAAAATGATATTCGCTTAAATTCACAACATTTGCTAAGTCAGACAAAGTCAGTGCTTGGTCTAGATGCCCTTCAATCCAGTCTTGAATATATTTGAGTTTATGAGGCGCGAGGCCTCCTTTAATGACGGGTTGCTGCCACTTCACGTTGCTATATCTTCGAATCAAGTGATTCAACAATAAACTTGCTGTTGTACTCATTTGCAAATGATTTGAAGAATCTTTCCAATCACAATCTAGCAAGAAGAATTGATATAACGCTCGAATCCGTTCATCGTCATTAAACACAACTTCGTTTAGTTCAATTTGATTGGGTTCTTTGTCCCATATTTTTTCGGCAACATCACGCAAATGTTGGTCAGTATAATACAAGTGAACGAATTTAAGCCCACCTCGGATATCCCAAGTCGACTCCTGATGTTCAGGCAATAAGCAAAAACGACCCGGCCCGCCACCATTTTTCCAGCCCGCAGGTGTTTTTTGATAGCTTTCATAGCCATCTTGAATATAAAGACTTAGAGTGTGGTGATCACTACAGACACTTACACGATCTTGCTGATTAGACCAAAATGCAAGTTGCATATTTTCATCAAGCACCACAGTTTCGTGAAGCTTGGCTTTAGATTGCTGTAGCTGTTCTAAAGTTTGATAGGCCATGCAAAATTAAAACGAATATCATTGAGCTTAAGTTAACCATATTCAGCAAAATTCAGCTAGTTCAGTCATATAAAAAACGCAAGATCTTGCATGTACAACACAAGAATATATACGTGAAAAATGAAGCATTCCTAGATACTTAAGCTTGGTAATCGAGGATGAAGTTATGAATATTTTACTCTATGTTGCGGTGGTGTTGATTTGGGGAACAACATGGATTGGAATTGCCGTTCAGAGCCATTATGCAACACCTGTTGTCGCAATTTTATGGCGTTTTGCCATTTCAGCCTTATTACTTTGGGTTGTTTTACTATTTTCAGGAAAATTACAGCGAATTGCTTTAAAAGATCATTTGTTTTGTATGCTACAAGGTCTTTGTGTTTTCGGCCTAAACTTTATTTGTTTTTATACCGCAGTTAAATATGTAAACAGCGGTTTAGAGTCCGTTATTTTTTCGATGGCCGTTTTCTTTAATGCTATTAATGCGCTTATCTTTTTTAAGCAAAAACCATCACCAAATTTTGCCCCAGCTGCAATTTTAGGACTCATAGGTATTGTTTTACTGTTCTGGCATGACCTGATTAATAGTCAGTTTAATGCACAGTTACTAATGGGTATCGGTCTATGTGCAATAGGCACTTACGGTTTTTCTTTAGGTAATATGATTAGTGTTAGACATCAAAAACGTGGCCTAAATATCTTTTCAACAAACTGTTATGCCATGACTTATGGCGCATTGGTGATGTTAAGTCTAGCGTTCTTTACTGGCCAAGATTTAATGCCTCCAATGAATTTCCCATTTTTAAGCTCGGTACTTTACTTGGCTATATTTGGTAGTGTTATTGGGTTCTCTGCTTATTTTTCTCTGGTTGGACGAATTGGCGCAGCCAAAGCAGCATATAGCACGTTGCTCTTCCCTTTAGTTGCTTTAACAGTTTCTACTTTCTTTGAAGGATATGTATGGACTTTAAATGCTGTCTTTGGAATTTTATTAATTTTACTCGGTAACTACTTAATGTTTAGTAAGTTTGAAATTGGAAAGAAGCTATTTAATAGTCAAAAAAGTTGTGAGAAGCAGGCATAATAGCCTGCTTTTTTATAAATCATGATTAATTTTTAGCAGCCCATTTTTATCATCAACTCAAAATCTTTTAAAGCCGCGGCTGCTGTGGCTAAAGGTGCAGATGCTCCTCCACTAACCACAAATTCACCCATTTCTTGCGTTAACACCCGAATGCATTTATTAGAACCTTGCAGATGAGCAAAAGGGTGATTTATCGGAACTAAACGTAACTCAACACCTGTTTGAATTTGCTGATTTTTCAGATGAATAAAACCAACCAGACGAGGAATTAAATCTTCTTTTTTCCAATCACGGATAAGATCGGCTGTGACATGACTGATTCCTTGTCTTGGAATATCTTGAATTTTTATATCAGCTCCTAAAACAGTATTGGCTAATATCGTAATTTTGGCAGCAGTATCCCATCCATCTACATCGAAAGAACTGTCAGGTTCCGCAATACCTTTTACTTGAGCTTTTTCAAGAGATTCTGCAAACGCACATTCATGTTGCAACATATCATTTAAAATAAAATTTGTGGTGCCCGTAAAAACACCTTCAACTTCTAAAATTTGGCAGCCAGCTAGGTTATATTCAAACAAATCAACAGTTGGTAAGGCCGCAGCTGTCGCACCGCTAAAAAATAGTTTTTTATTCTGCTTATTTGCCAAGTTAATTAATTTTTTGCCTTCTACTACTAAAGCACCTTTAGATACCGCAATCGCATTCATGTTATGTGTTAAAGCATAATTTAAATAAAATAGGCCTTTTCCACCTGTCACATAGTCACTTGGTCCGGTCTCAATAATGACATCTGCTTGAACCTGTTCTAAAAACTTTTGCTCAGTTACTCCTGCTTGATACTGTGTTTTATCTAGCCACTTTGCAGCTTGTAAACCTTCTTGGTCAATTAAGCCTGATGATGAGTTGCAGACACCCACTAAACGGGCATCAATTTGATATTTTTGTTTGTAGTAAACAGATCGATTTAAAAGAAGCTCTGCAATTTGTTGCCCAATCCGTCCAAAACCACAAATTGCCACGTTAACTCGCTTCATTTCATTTTCTCAAAAATTTAAATGGTTTAAATCAATTTTCTAAAGATGGTTTTAACATCTCATCTTGGGAAAATTGCTATTTATATAGATGGTTAAAATACTATATCTCTTAGATATTTGTTAGATTAACAATCTTAATTACCATATAAATTGCGACAGCAAAAACCATTAAAGCAAAGACTTTTTGTACAATTGCAGACGGAATAAAACGAATAGCTCGGCGTCCTAATAACATACCGAATGCACATGCGAGTGCGAACGCACTAGTGATTGCTACTGGATAGTGAAAACCCTCTGCAATATGCATAACAATACTTATGCCACTAATGAGAAAAATAATCATAAGTGAGGTTGCAACAATGCTATGCATATCCAAATTTGTGACTTTTCTAAGCGCTGGCACAATTACAAAGCCGCCACCAACACCGAGCATGCCAGTTAAAAGCCCCGCAATAATCCCGATGCTAGCAAGAACGCTTCCCGTTTTAAAATTCCAGATAAAGCGTCCCGTACTTGGATTGACCTGACACGGCGGGTTATGAAAGTCTGATACTCGATTACTAATGAGTCGATAACCCACTGTAAACATGACTAAGCTAAACATTAACATGAGCCAGACCGGTGAAATCATGTTAGCTATTAAAATGCCGATATGTGCCATAGGAGCACCAATTAAAGCAATCCAAATAGCAGCACGATAACGAACTATCTTTTTAAATAAGCCTTCAATGGTTCCAATGAGTGTAGATAGCGCAACTGCCAATAACCCAATCGGTGCAGCTTGCGCCACGCTCCAGCCTTGACTGGTCATTAGCGCAGGTACGGCAAGAATACCGCCACCCGCACCAGTAAGACCAAGTAAAAAGCCAATCACAATGCCTTCAACGACAAGTAGTAACATATCAAAAGCCTAAATTTCATATACATCATTTGCAGTAGACTGCTTGTTAATGAGTGAATAGATCTCGTCTTCTTGCGAAGCTTTAGTCGCTTCTCAGGATAAAGATTATTAATCTTTACTTAACCTCTTCCACTCGAGCACAGTTTTCGCCTTCTTACGAAGCTTCAACCGCTTCTCAGGACAAAGCGTTGCTTTGTTTAACCTCTTAACTCGAACATAGTTCTCGTCTTGCGCTCGGGTAAAGATTATTAATCTTTACTTATCCTCGCTCAGGTTTGACCATCCACTCACGGCCCTTGAGCATGCCTTGCCAGTAAATCGGTGGCAAAATCTGTTCTTTAAGCAACCATGCCAAACGAGATGGTTTTTGCCCATCAATCACCCATTTTGGAAAACTAGGAAGTAATTTTCCGCCGTAACCAAACTCTGCCAGAACGATTTTTCCACGTTCTACCGTGAGTGGACATGAGCCATAGCCGTTGTATTCACAAAAGTTTTGCTCACCTTTGAGCTGGGCTATAACATTCACAGCAACGATCGGAGCTTGTGCACGTGCGGCAGCAGCAGTTTTGGCATTAGGCGCATTCATCACATCCCCTAAAGCAAAAATATTGGCATGCTGGGTGTGTTGTAAGGTTTGAGGATTCACACTCACCCAGCCTGCATCATCAGTGAGTGTACTTGCACGAATAAAATCAGGCGCTTGTTGCGGTGGAACAACATGCAACATATCGAAATCAGTTTCGATCAATGCTGCATTTGCATCATTCACCACCTTAAACCATGCTTTTTTTGCAGGCCCATCTACTTTGACAAGTTGATGGTTAAAGTGTAGTTCTGAACCATATTTTTCGACGTATTGCATTAGTGCAGGTACATATTCCTTCACACCAAATAAAACAGCACCAGTGTTATAAAAATGAATAGTGATATCTTTGAGTTTGCCTTGCTTTAACCAGTAGTCAGCTGAAAGATACATTGCTTTTTGTGGAGCACCCGCACATTTAATCGGCATAGGTGGTTGGGTAAAGATTGCCTTTCCACCGTTTAGCTGTTGCACCAGTTCCCATGTATACGGCGCCAAGTCATATCGATAGTTAGACGTCACCCCATTTTTACCTAAGGTTTCGACTAAACCTTCAATGCCATGCCAATTCAGTTTTAAACCCGGACAAACAACCAAAGCTTTATATTGTATGGGTTGGCATCCTTCCAAAATAACCTGATTATGCTCAGGGTCGAATCCAGCAACAGCTGCTTTCATCCATTTCACTTTTGAAGGAATCACACTTACCATTGACCGTGCGGTTACTTGTGGTTTGAAAATACCCCCACCAACCATGGTCCAGCCCGGTTGATAATAATGTGTATCTGCCGGATCAATAATGACAATATCTAAATGAGGTTCACGACATAAAAGACTAGACGCTACAGAAATTCCTGCTGCTCCAGCGCCCACAATAACAACGCTATAACAAGGAATAGTGGCTGGTTCATGGTCACGTTTTAAAATACGTGGCACCAAGCCTTTCAAATTGAACCCAAGCTTATTACCCGATTCAACTAACAATGTTGCATCTTTTGGGGCAATTTCAGCCAAAGCCCATAAACTGATTGCACGCATACCAGTACGGCAATACGCTAAAACAGGTTTTTGGGCATTCTGATAAAGCTGTTTAAACTCAGCAACTTGTTGATCGGTAATTTTGCCACTGGTAACAGGTTGATAGATTACGTTTAGGCCATATTGTTGAGCTGCTTCTTCAATTTCAATTACATTCGGTTGGTCTGCACCTTCTCCATCTGGACGGTTACATATCAGAGTTTTTATTCCTTGGCCTGCAATTTTTGCGACATCATCGGCAGTAATCTGGCCCGCAACATAAAATTCTTGATTAACTCGTTTAAGTTCCATATTGCCACCTTATAATTGTGAAATTGAGCCGCAAGCCTGATTGGCAGGAAGTGCTTTATCGATTTGTTTTGGATATGGCAGATTTAAGTTATTCATTAATTCAATAAAATCTTCACGCGAGCGATTCCGACCTAGACGTGAATTATTTAACCGTTCATAACCAATTGTTGAAGACAGACGACCTTTGTAATCGTGCCCCGGATACACAATAGTGTCGTCAGGTAGGCTGAAAAGTTGTTTGTGAATACTGTCATAAAGTGTGCCTGCATTACCTTGTTGGAAGTCAGTTCGACCGCATCCATCAATTAATAATGCATCACCAGTGAAAACCATATTTCCTGCTAAATAACTGGTACAAGCATTGGTATGACCTGGTGTATAACGTGCTTCAATACTGAGAGTGCCAACTTTAAGCATGCAACCATCTGTAATTAAAATATCTCCGCAACTTACATCTGAGTTTCGGTGTAAAACCGATTTGCAATGGAAACGTTCACGAAGCAAATTCGCAGCAGTAATATGGTCTGCATGAACATGGGTATCTAAGGTATAAATGAGCGTAAATTGATGCTGCTCTAATTCTTTTGCATAAATTTCTATATCTGATGCGACTGGATCAATTAAAACAGCCTCTCGTGTTTCTTCACACCCAAGCATATATGTATAAGTCGAACTTTCCTGCTCAAAAAACTGCTTAAAGAACATGATTTATACCCCAATAATTTATTTATATCCTATATTTTGCAAATAAGATGCCAATTATTTAAAATTAAATAATAAATTTAAAAATCAAATATTTAAAACAATAAGTAAAATTAAAGTTAGAAAACGAGCACAGCTTGATGTTCCTATGAAACTCAAGTATGTTTCAATGAAACGATTGTGAAACATTTAAAATGGCAAAACTAAATTTTGAGTCAGAACAGGATTTTTATATTTTATTCGAGCAATTAAAAGCTTTATTCCCACATGCGAGTCTGTTTTTAGCAGACACAACGACTCAAGCAATTCACTATAAATTTAATACAGATGACATTTCTGTTGAGAGCATGGCAGCGCTTACTCAAGACCATCATAATCAATATCTTGAGATCAATACTTCTAAAATGAGAAAGCGATTTATCTATCAAGAACATGATATTTACATTGCAGAGCATCGGATTATTGGGAAATTGCATATTCTACAGCCCGTTAGCATAGAGAATGATATTGCTAATCAAGTAGAGCTAACAGAACAATTGCAAGACTTGGCTAAAGTTTTCAATAGTTGTTCACCAGAAATGGCTCGTATGTTTTCAATTATTCAAAGAGTAGCAATTACTGAGTTTCCAGTGCTTGTCCGCGGCGAATCTGGTAGCGGTAAAGAACTTGTGGCAAAAGCAATTCATGATTATAGCCAACGTAAAAATAAGATTTTTGTAGCGATTAACTGTGCAGCTTTAAATTCTAATATTTTAGAGAGTGAACTATTTGGACATGTGAAAGGTGCTTTCACGGGAGCAATTCGCGATCATAAAGGCGTGTTTGAACGTGCCGCAGGTGGAACGCTTTTTCTGGATGAAATTGCCGAGATTCCTTTAGAGCTTCAAGCTAAATTATTACGGGTGTTAGAAACAGGTGAATTTACTCCTGTAGGTGGTGAAAAACCGATTCAAGCCAATGTCCGCATTATTACAGCAACACATAAAGCTTTACGCGAAGAAGCTAAGGCTGGACGTTTCCGCCATGATTTACTCTACCGTTTACGTGTGATTCCAATTTTTATACCACCACTCAGAGAACGAAAGGTCGATATTCCTCTTATTGTCGATCAGATTTTAAAAGAAAGCTCAACTCAACTCGACACCATGCCTCGTCATGTCAATCAAAAAGCCATGCAAGTTCTTTTAAATTATGACTGGCCAGGAAATGTTCGTGAGCTTAAAAACACTCTGCTTTATGCGTTAACCATGGCAAATGGTAAGGATGAAATTGAAGTCGAAGACTTACCAAATGAGCTTTTAAATGCAGATGATTACGTTAAATTGCCTGAGATAAATACAGAACTTACCCCTGAAAATGTACAAGCTGCTTTAGAAAAATACAATCATAACCTAAATATGGTCGCGAATATTTTTGGAATTAGTCGTACTACCCTTTGGCGATATAGACAAAAGCATAAGCTTTAGCTAGGTATTTACCTCGTCTAAGGCGTATCATATTGCACTTGGTTAGGTTCGTTAGTTCAAAGGCTTTATATGATTGTTCGCGATAAAAGCAATGTATTTAAATTATTATTTGCTTGGAAAGGAACAATTTTACCGAAGGTCTTGCCAGCACTGAGTTTTGTTGTACTTATTTCAGCATGTGTGGTCTGGCTCTCTTATTATCATTGGATTCAAATTCCTACCGTACCTGCGATCGGATTTACCATCTTTGGTGTGATTCTTTCGATTTGTACGGGTTTTCGAAATAATGCGTGTTATGACCGATGGTGGGAAGGTCGCAAACTTTGGGGCGCACTAATTGCCAATGCTAGACATATTGTTAGAGATAGTTATGTTCTAACCAATGAACAACGTGAACATTTAATTCATCAGGTCTTAATTTTTAGTAACTTGTTGCGTGATCGTTTACGTCAACAAACAGTCGAACCCACAAAATTTCTTGAGCATGCCTATTTAAATAATTCTTCACTTAATTATTTAAATGAGCATATTAATGCACCTCAGTTTGTACTCGAAAATATTCAAAAAGATTTAGTTAAAATACTCAAAGACGGCGAAATTAGTGACATTATCTATAGCACGCTAAATCGACATATTATTGAGCTAGGCAATATTCAAGCGGGTTGTGACCGAATTGCTGGTACACCTTTACCCTACTCTTATTCTGTACTTTTACATCGTGCTGTTTACTGTTTCTGTTTTATATTACCCTTTAGCCTTGAAGCAGCTTTAGGTATTTGGACACCGCTTATTGTCGGCTTAATCGCTTATATGTTTTTAGGACTAGATGCATTAAGTGCTCAAATTGAAGAACCTTTCGGTTTGCAAGAAAATGATTTACCGCTCGATTCTATTGTGCGTTTGATTGAACGTGAGTCTTTAAGCTCTTTAGGACAGCCATTACCCCCTATTATTGAAGCCCAAAACAACAATTTACTTTAATAAAAAGAGCGAATCATCGCTCTTTTTTATAGGTTTAAGTGTCTGTTTATGGATGTACAATAATCTTAACGGCTGATTCATTGTTATGAATTAAGGTTTCAAAGCCTTGTGAAATCAAATCATCAAGTTGAATGCGCTGCGTAATAAAAGGTTCCAGATTTATTTTTCCTTCTTCTACCAGTTTAATGGTTTCTTGATGGTCATTTACATAGGCAATTGTGCCTCGTACATCAAGCTCTTTCATTACCACACTGTGCACATTAATTGATGCTGGGTGACTCCAAATCGAAACTATAACAATCACACCTGTTGGTTTCACTGCCGCGACTAAAGTATCTAACACCTTGTTAACGCTACTACATTCAAAAGCTACATCAACACCATCGCCATTGGTAATTTTCATAACCTCAGAAACAACATCAACTTCTGACGGGTCTAAAATATAATCTGCAACACCCGACCCTTTGGCTTTTTCTTTACGTTTTGCACTTAGTTCGGTAATGATGACTTTAAGACCTTTCGCTTTTAAAATTGCCGAAAGCAATAAACCAATAGGACCCGCACCGCCAACCAGTGCAATATCATCAGCCTTTGCACCACTACGTACGAAAGCATGATGCCCAACCGATAGCGGTTCAATTAAGGCTGCCTGATCCAGTGGAATTTTATTGGAAATTGGGTGCACCCAACGGCGTTTAACCGCAATTTTTTCCGACAAACCACCGCCACGACCGCCTAAACCAATAAAGTTCATATTTTTGGAAAGATGATAATTATCGCCCGGTCCAGTCGGTACATCATCCGCCACAATATAAGGCTCTACGACGACATGCTGACCAATTTCAATATCATCAACACCTTCACCTACGGCATAAACCACACCTGAAAATTCATGTCCCATGGTAATCGGTGCAGATTCACCTGAAATAGGATGCGGATGTCCACAAGGTGGAATAAAAATTGGTCCTTCCATAAATTCGTGCAAATCTGTACCACAGATTCCACACCAAGCTACCTTAATGCCTACAGTGCCGGGAGTGACTTCTGGTTCAGGAATATCTTCAATACGAATATCACCTCTGTCATAAAAACGCGCTGCTTTCATTATTATCTCCCTCAAATCAGGATGTTGTTTTAGCGATAGACTATTCCGCCGTCCGTTAAAATAGATTGACCTGTTATATAGTCCGAATCTTCACTTGCTAGAAAAGCAACTAATGCGGCTACATCGTCTGGTGTTTGGGCTCTACCTAAAGCAATGCCTTCCACATACTTTTTATAAGTTTCACCAATTGCAGCACCGGTAATTTCAGCAAAACGTTTATCAATTTCAACCCACATGTCAGTTCCGACAATTCCGGGACAATATCCATTTACCGTAATACCGTGACTGGCATATTCTTTTGCCGCAGCTTGGGTAAGTGCTCGTACCGCAAATTTGGTTGCCGAGTAAATACCGAGTAAAGCAAACCCGTCGTGGCCTGCAATTGAGCAAGCATTAATGATTTTACCTTTATGTTCGCGTTGTTTAAATTTTGCAGCAGCAGCCTGTATTCCCCACAGCACTCCACCAATATTAATATCAACAATTTTTTGGAATTCATCTGGTGTGATATCAGCAATCACTTGAACTTGTGCAATTCCAGCGTTATTGATCATGACATCAAACCCACCAAGTGTCTGCTCAGCATGATTTATAGCAGCATACACGTGCTCGCGGTCACTTACATCGGCAATAAATGTACTCGCATTTACACCTAAAGCCTGAATTTCCTGCTGCACATCGTTCAGTCGATCTTGTTTCATATCAACTAATGCAATATGTGCTCCTTCTTGCGCCAAGCGCAGGGCAATCCCACGGCCAATGCCTTGGGCTGCCCCAGTCACTAAAGCGACTTTATTTTTTAATCCCTTAACCATGTTCAACTCCTGTAAATGTAGAATTTCTACATATGAATCGCTCGTTGCATTGAAGCCAAAATGGATTCATGCATGGCTTCTGATAATGTTGGATGCGGGAAAATCACTTGAGCTAAACTTTCATCAGTTGCTTCTAGATATTTGGCAATCGCAAATCCTTGGATATGTTCGGTCACTTCATGACCTACCATATGTGCACCAAGTAATTCACCCGTTTCTGCATGTACCACCGTTTTAACGAAACCTGACGCATCTCCAATTGCTAAAGCTTTACCATTTGCAGTTAAAGAAAACTTGCCAATTCGTATAGGTAGATTCTTAGCTTTTGCTGCATTTTCCGTTAAACCAATACTCGCTACTTGTGGATGCGTAAAAATACAACCCGGTATCTGGCTACGATCGAGTGAATGTACGTTTTTCACACCAGCAATTTTCTCGACACAGATCATGGCTTCATGACTTGCTTTATGGGCAAGACACGGTGCTCCAGCAACATCCCCAATGGCATAAAGCCCTGCTACATTGGTTTTACAATAGTCATCAATTGCCACAAAACCTTGTGGATTGAGTTCTACACCTAAACGTTCTAGTCCTAGCCCCGTGATATTAGGTTGTACACCAATTGCCGAAAGGACACGGTCAAAAACAATCGTTTGAACTTCATTTGCTGTTTCAATCACACAGTGAACTTGCCCATTTTCAATTTGAATACTTTGAACGACAGCATCGGTTAAGACTTTCATACCTTTTTGTTCAAACTGCTTTCTGACAAATTGAGCAACTTCTGCATCTTCGGTTGGTAAAATCTGCTTGGCTAAATCAATTATTGTCACCTGACACCCCAAGTCTTGATAAAGGCTAGCAAACTCACTACCAATTGCACCTGAGCCCACAACCAGTAAACTTTTTGGTAATTGCTCTGGTACAAGCGCTTCTTTATAGCTCCAGACATACGTTCCATCGACAGGAAGCTGAGGAACATGTCGAGCTTTCGCTCCAGTTGCCAAAATGATATGCGGTGCACTCAAAGCCTGACTATTACCTTGAGCATCGGTCACTTCAAGTTTTTCTTTAGCCGTAAGTTGAGCACGGCCATTAAACACTGTCACCTGATTCTTTTTAAGTAAATAATCGATGCCTTGTACTAACTGAGCTGACACTTGTCGGCTATGCTGCACAAGCTTTTGTATATCAAAATCGAGTTGAGATACCTGAAAACCAAACTGTCCAGCATGTTTAAACTGGGTTGCAAGCTCTGCCCCTGCAAGCAAAGCTTTGGTTGGAATACAGCCCCAATTTAGACAAATTCCGCCTAAATGTTGCTCTTCTACAATTGCGGTTTTTAGTCCGAGCTGGGCTGCACGAATTGCAGCCACATACCCACCCGGTCCCGCGCCAATCACAATTAAATCAAATTGAGTTTCTGACATGCGGGTTCTCCTACACCAAAATTAAAGCAGGGTTTTCAACAAACTGCTTAAAGCTGGCCAAGAATTTCGCCCCAACTGCACCATCAATGACTCGGTGATCGCATGACAACGTCGCTGTAACAATCTCACGAACCACTACATTGCCATTTTCAACAACAGCGCGAGATTCAGAAGCGCCTAATGCCATAATTGCACCTTGCGGTGGATTAATAATGGCATCGAACTGTTTGATGCCTAACATTCCTAAATTTGAAATGCTAAAGCTGCCGCCCTGAAACTCATCAGGTTGTAACTTGCCAGTCTTGGCACGCGTTGCCAAATCACGCATGTCATCGGAAATCTGTGCTAAAGACTTCTGATTTGCTGCTTTTACAATCGGTGTAATTAAACCGTTTGGAATAGCCACGGCCACCGAAATATCCGCTTGAGAGAACTGTAAAATTGATTGAGTCGCCTCATCAAATTGAACGTTTACCTCAGGTACTTTAATCAGTGCCGCCGCCGCTGCCTTAATTAGCATGTCATTAATAGAAAGTTTCACTTGTGGAACAGTCTCATTAATCTGCTTACGCAAATTTTGCAAAGCTTCTACGTTTAGATCGACCACTAAGCGGAAATGCGGTGCATTACGTTTTGCAGCCTGTAACCGTGAAGCAATCGCTTTACGCATACCATTCATCGTAACCGTAGTAACAGTCGATTTTGGTTGAGCAGCACATTGCACAGGTTGTTCATTTACTGACGTTGGGTTATTACGATAGTAAACCGCTTCAACATCTTCTTTACAGACACGGCCACGAGTACCTGAAACACGGCATTCATTTAAATTAATGCCCCATTGTTTTGCTAAACGGCGTGCTACAGGTGTCGCTAAAACTTGGCTATCATCGGCCGTAGATTTAACCACTTTAACTTGAGTTTGCTGCTTAACATCAGGCCACTGACCACCAGCAGCCTGTACAGCCTTCTGGATGTCTTGAACACTAATACGTCCTTCACGACCAGAACCTGTGACTTTTGCCAAGTTTACATTGTGTTTTTCTGCAAGCTTCAAGGCATGCGGCGTTGCAAACAACTCATTAGATGTTTGATAACCTTGTAATGACTCGGGTACAGCATAGTCACCTTTAGCGACCTTTACAGGAGCTGAGGCACTAACTGCTACAGTCTGTGGTTGTTCTGCTTTTTCAGCAATAGGTGCAGATGTTTCCGCTTTACTTTTCTCCGAAGGTGCTTCAGGTGCTTGAGCTGCTGAACCGCCTAGTGACGCAATAAATTTTTCAATTTCTGCATCAGAAACTTGGCTTTCAGCACATACGGCAATAAGGCCACCAACAGGTAAAGTATCACCATCTTTTGCTAAAATTTTACGGAGTGTTCCAGCAAAAGGCGCTTCTAACACATTGACGATTTTTGTGGTTTCAATTTCACAAATTTCATCGCCCTTATTAAAGCTATCACCCTCTTTAATCAACCATTGGGCGATCGTGCCTTCTTCCATGGATAATCCCCATTTCGGGATCTCCAGCGTTTTAATTTCGCTCATCCTAAGCCTCCAATGTTTTTCGCACAGCTTGCTCAATACGCTCTACACTTGGAATCCATTCTTTTTCTAAAACTGGAGAGAATGGAACAGGCGTATGTGGTGGCGTTACGAGTTCAGCAGGTGCTTTCAAATAGTGGAAACCTTTTTGGGCGATCAGTGCAGCCACATCATGACCAAAGCCACAGCGTGCCGCTGATTCATCCACAATAACCACACGCCCAGTCGATGCAACAGACTCTAAAATTCCTTCCTCATCCAGAGGTGAAATTGTGCGAGGGTCGACCACTTCAACCGAAATACCATCTTTTGCTAGTTTATCTGCTACTTCATTGGCACGGTGTACCATCAGGCCTAAAGCAATAATGGTCACGTCTGTCCCTTCACGGGTGTAATTTGCTACACCAAAAGGAATGGTATAGGCATCATCTGGAACATCACCTTTAATGTCATAAAGCATTTTATGTTCACAGAACACTACAGGGTCATCATCTCGAATAGCCTGAATTAAGAGTCCTTTCACATCATATGGGCTAGATGGAACTACAACTTTTAAGCCCGGAACCGCAGCAAATACGTTATAGGGTGACTGAGAATGCTGAGCTGCCGCAGAAAAACCTGCGCCAATCATGCCACGTACAACCATTGGTGCTTTTGCTTTTCCGCCAAACATATAACGGAATTTAGCGGCTTGGTTATAAAGCATATCATGACACACGCCATAGAAATCCATAAACATTAAATCGGCAACAGGACGTAAACCTGTTGCTGCAGCACCAGCGGCCATACCAATAATTGCAGACTCGGTAATTGGCGTATCAATAACACGTTCCGAACCAAATTCTGTCCATAAACCTTTGGTTACACCCAATACACCACCGAAACCTTCTAGCTGATTTTCTTCAGTGTTCTTACCGCCATGTCCACCGCGAACATCTTCACCAACAACAAATACCGTTGGATCACGGCGCATTTCTGATTCAATGGCTTCTTTAATTGCATTACGAAAACTTTTATTTGGCATCTTTACTATTCCTTTAGTAAGAGACATAGACGTCAGTAAGGAGTTGTTCTGGTTTTGGGTATGCCGCAGCACGAGCTTTAGCAACGGCATCATCAACATTTGCCTTAGAAGCTGCATCAATCTCGTCTAGTTTGGCTTCATCAATTTTGCCTTTGACTTTTTCACGGAAAATTTTCAAAGGATCTTTATTTTCTTTGATGAACTCGACTTCCTCTTTAGAACGAATCAAGCCAGGGTCTCCTTCGAAGTGGCCATAAAAACGATTTGTAATGGTTTCAATCACGCTTGGACCTTCACCACGACGTGCACGTTCAATGGCAGTTTGAGCGGCTTCATAAACTGCGAAGAAATCGGTACCATCAACTTTAACCGCAGGCAAACCAAAACCTGCTGCACGACCTGCAATGTCTTTGCTTCCTACTGCGTAATCATGACCAGTACCTTCACCAAAACCGTTATTTTCGAAAACGAAAATTACTGGAAGTTTAAGAACAACAGCCATGTTCATCGCTTCAAAAGTAAGGCCTTGGTTTGAGCCACCGTCACCTGTAAAAGACAGTCCGACGCCACCAGTCTTTAAGGTTTTTGCTGTCAAAGCTGCACCAATTGCTAAAGGAGGTCCACCACCCACAATCCCGTTGGCACCGAGCATACCTTTATCTAAATCGGCAATATGCATAGAACCGCCTTTTCCGCGGCATAGTCCGTCATCTTTACCGAAAATTTCCAGCATCATGGCGTGAATGTCACAGCCTTTTGCAATACAGTGTCCATGTCCACGGTGTGTTGAAGTGATATAGTCTTTGTCTGTTAAGTTTTCACAAATCCCGACTGCTACAGCTTCTTCACCACTATATAAGTGAATAAAACCTGGAATATCACCATTGGTATTTTCTTCGTGAAGTCGATCCTCAAATTCACGAATATCACGCATGCGTTTATATGCTGCGAGTAATTGCTCTTCCGTTAATTGCATATCCTTTTCCTTTATTATCTTGATTATTAAAAATCAACCAAGTTTCAGCGAGTGTTATATATTTCGCTATAAATAATAAAGCTCAATTTAATTTAATATGCTATTAGACTAAAAATTTTAAAATAAGTTTTTTAGCTATTAATTTTTATTTTTCACAAACTTACACCATAAAAATAAAATTAAAAAATTTTAATACATTTCATTTACTTGCAAAACAAACCTTTAACCAACCTTTATTAATTTATAATATTGGCTGTGTACTACGCTCATTAATAAACTCTATATCCTTTATTTAAAATATAAGGATTTTTATTATATAGAGTCTAGTTAAAAACTATTTAATATAAAATGGAATTTTATATATGGACTTAAAAAGGCAAATAGAAACTGGTATTAAATTAAGAGGAGCGGATAAAGTTGCTCGCATTCCGATTAAAATTTTACCTACAGAAGAGTTACCGACTAAACCTGACTGGATTAGAGCGAAAATAACCGATTTTGAGGAAATTAAACGCATAAGAAATTTACTGCGCCAACAGAAGTTACACAGTGTGTGCGAAGAAGCGGCGTGTCCAAATTTACCGGAATGTTTTGGTGGAGGTACGGCAACATTTATGATTATGGGCGATATCTGTACTCGTCGCTGCCCATTTTGTGATGTCGCTCATGGTCGTCCAAAACCGCTAGATGAAGATGAACCTAAACATTTGGCTGAAACGGTCGCAAACCTAAACTTAAAATATGTTGTGATTACCTCTGTAGACCGTGATGATCTACACGATGGCGGCGCTGCACATTTTGTAAAGTGTATTGAAGAAATTAGGAAACGTTGTCCAGAAACATTGATTGAGATTTTAGTACCAGATTTTCGCGGTCGTTTAGAGATAGCTCTTTCGACTTTGAGCTTATCGCCCCCAGATGTGTTTAATCATAATATTGAGACGGTTCCTCGTTTATATAAAGCGATGCGCCCTGGTTCAGATTATCAACATTCACTAGAGTTACTTAAACGCTTTAAAGCATACTGTCCCGATATCAAAACCAAGTCTGGCCTGATGGTTGGATTAGGAGAAATAGAGGCTGAAGTGCTTGCCCTACTCAACGATTTAAAAGATTATCAAGTCGATCTTGTCACGATTGGTCAATATCTTCAGCCTTCAAAATCACATGCGCCTATTCATCGTTTTGTTCATTTACAAGAATTTGAACGATATACCCGACACGGTAAGCGATTAGGTTTTAAAAATATTTGGAGTGCACCTATGGTTCGTTCTAGCTATTTTGCTGATCGACAATATTTCGGAGAAGAAGTGCCAAAGCCTTTCACCCGACAAGATGTCTTATCTTAATAATTAGGCAATTAACAAAACTTATCCAATAGGATAATGGTCAAGACTTATAAAATTATTTAAGGTAAGGAGATAACTAGGAAATAGTCACAATAAAAAAGTTATAACTATTGAGCGGCTACGGATACGCCATTTCAATGATAAAGGAATTTCGATATGGATATGTCAGAACAATTATCATCGCCTTTAATAGACACTAGTCCGTCCTTATTTCGGCCGGAATCCTCATCTCATTCTAAACAATTAGGAAAAAAACCATCACTTGACCTTGAAGCAGCACCTTTGTTTGATCTGGGTGAGGAATGGGAACACTCATTATTTGGTCGTTCGATTCACGAGTGCCATCGCAACTTAATGCATATTGCCGAAGATGCCGATATGGCCATTGGTGTGACTGATCCTCATGGTACTCTACTTTGGACATGGAGTAGTCACCCTATGCGCTCATCGGCTGAGCAAGTACACTTTGTTGAGGGTGGTCAGTGGTCTACTCAGGCAGTAGGTCAAAATGCCATTGGTCTAGCATTAAATACACATTCTGCAAGCTGTGTTTACTCACATGAAAACCAAATGAATAGTGTCAGAGATTGGGTCTGTTATGCAGCACCGATTACCGATACAAATACAGGTCAGTTTTATGGAATTATGAATTTATCGACCAAATATCAAAAGCATAATTCACTTGGAGTTTTAGCAGTAGAGCGTTGTGCTGACATTGTTAAGCAAGCAATTCAGCTTCATCAGAAAAATATCTTATATATTAAAGCCTTCGGCACTCCTAAAGTTCAATATAACCAACACAGCCTTACATTGACTCAACGTCAAATTGAGATTTTGTGCATCCTAACCCTTTGTCCCGAAGGGATTAATCTTGAAGAACTTCACTATGCTTTATATGGTGATCGGCCTGTAAGTACCACCACTTTAAAAGCAGAACTTTCTCAACTCAGAAACTTAATACCCGACGTTATCGAGTCACGACCATATAGACTTAACTGCGAAATTCAATGTGATTTTTTAATGGCCGAGCAAGCCTTAAACCTTGGTTTTACATCAACTACGCTTACACTCTATAGAGGAAGTTTCTTAGCTAAATCAGAAAGTCCTTTTTTATGCGCATGGAGAGATTGTTTTGACGCTCGTTTGAGTCATGTGATTTATCAAATTGAAGATATTGATCAATTATTGCGAGTAGTCAGTCGTGTACCAGACCGTGTAGATGCTGTGGAGCGTCTACTCGAATTATTACCCGAAGAAACACCTTATCGAACTAAACTCTTAAAGTTGCTCGAATAAAATAAAAGGGAGAATATCCATACGATATTCTCCCTTTTTAAGGCCAGATCAAGCAGAGGCTCGAAGCTGTACCCTATAGCAGTCGTCCAAAGCTAATTCATAATATCTTAGCCCTTCTTCAGCAGCATGAAATGCTTTTTGCTGCCAGTCAGGACGATCATTGCATAAGCGCTTAATCAGTTCCATGGCTTCATAAGGATGTAAATCATCATAATGTGCATGCGCACGTAACCAAGCTAAAGAACGCTTATCAATCGTTACTTCAGGATGATCAGTATAAGTATGAATCCCTTTATACACCTGAATAGACCAATCTCCAGTTGCCCATTCAATCGCCAAATTTGTTGCAGCCAGACATTCTGCCAAATTCCCTCGATGACTCATATTCCATAGAAAATGGTTTACCGCATTCATAGCAACTGGTGGACGTACGTGATCAAGCTCTTCAACTGTTAAGCCAAAACCTCCAGCCCAATCGCGATACCATTTTAAGTGTCGCTCTTCTACCTTAATATTTTGGATTAACCAATCTCGTGCTTCTGTAACTCCCGGTTCAGAAAACCCAGTCGCTTTCCCCAGTGCTCCAGCCATATATGACGGGAAGTGGGCAACTAATGGATAGAAATTAAGTAAAGCATAACGAAAACTATCTAGGCTCAATCCCCCATTGGCCATTTCCGTAAAAAATGGATGTTTGCTCACCCGTTCTTTCGCTGGTAACAGGTCGTCCCAGAACCGTTGTGACCATTCATTATGCGGTGTAATTTCTAAATTCATTCCATATTGATTTAGAGCAGTCATTGCTAATTTTCCTATTTATATGACAGCAATCATCTGTGTTTCACGCTATAAGTCTATCCGAAAATGATAAAGATACAATCGTTAATCGACCATTTGTAACTTTTTTCGATGGATTGAAGAGCTTTAGATAATCATTACGCTAATCATTGAAATGTCGTGATTTTTATCACATTTAACACTGATAAAAATCATTACTTTTTTAAAAAAACTGTATTATTATTTTGAATAAACCACACATTATATAATCAATATTTTTAGATGGAACTTTACTTAAAATAAGTCTCATTTTATGACAACTTCCAATATAGAGAGCATTAATTATGAAGTTGCAAGGTTCCAATATATTGGGACAAGAACAAATAGATTTATTAACCACACGAGGATTAAATTTCGTGTGGTTTCCAAAACAGCTTGAAACGATTTATCGTTTTCAATACCAAAACGGTGCTGCCTATGAGTTTCGCTATAGGGCACCTATTATTTTAATATTATATATATTTTTAAGCTTTGGTATATACCAAGTTTTACCAACTGAGCAAGTTTTACCCTGGTTTAGTTATTATTCTTGGGTAGGTGTGATTGTTCTTATTGCTTGGATTTTATCATTTATTAAAAAATTAAATCAGTATTTTGATTATTATGTAGGGATTGGTTCAGCTTTAGCAGTAGCAATTACTTTTATTTTAATTAACGTTATTGAAAATGGGCAAGATAATGTCCTTTTTCATGCTGCGATGATGTATGCAATCGTCATTATTTATGGTGCAGTAGGTATGCGTTTCTATACCGCCATATTTGCTGGATGGATGGGCGGATTGGTTGGAATTTTAGTAAGTAACTACTTGAATGGCGTGATTGACTGGACCTTTTTAAACCGTACTTATACCTTCAGTAGTTTTTTAGGAATGACCCTTGCCTACGCAACTGATCGTCAACATCGAGAAAATTATCTACAAAACTGTATGATTGAGCTGAATCGTATTGAGCTTATGCAACAAGCACAGCAGTTATCCTTACTTTCACAGCAAGATGCGCTCACGGGTTTAGCGAACCGACGTTATCTAGATGAAACTCTTGATAATGAATGGCGCCGTGCTTTACGACATGAAACACCACTCACCATTATGATGGTCGATATCGATTATTTTAAAGCATACAATGATACGCTAGGACATCTCAAAGGTGATGAATGTTTAAAAGAAATCGCAATTGCTATTTCTTCTATTGCTGCTCGTAGTGGCGATTTAGTTGCTCGTTATGGTGGTGAAGAGTTTTTATTACTATTCCCTATGACGAATGCTCAGCAAGCTTTGATACAAGTCGAGCGTTTAATGAGTGCGATTAAAAAGATTGCGATTAAGCATCCATGTAGTGATGTTTCACCACATGTCACTATTAGCGTAGGTGTGGCGACCACAACTCCCCGTCTAAATGATTCAATTTCCGCTTTTGTTGCACGAGCTGATCATGCTTTATATAAAGCAAAAACTAATGGACGTAATCAATATAAAATTGCTGTAAACGAAGAACAAATTGTAGATTTAACTTAAAGTTAAATTACTTTGTAATACTACTTACATCGTTTGTCTTCTTTTATAGCTCCTTTCAAATTAATATGACAAGCAATCTATAATTAGCTTTTCCATCCATGGTAAAAGCTAAAATATAATTTAGGCCAATAATCGAATTCTTTTTTTAATTTATCTTCAAATTAAAGCCTAAAATAAATTTCATAAAAGCAATGAACCAAATTATAAATTTATCTAAATTCACAAAACACTTTACCTTTAAACACAGAAATTTCTTTAAATAAATTAAAAAATATATTTGTTAATATAAAAGCATTACAATTTATTAGAGTTATCTTTTTAACTTTCTCCACAATTTATTTATAAAATAAAATAATAGATTTTGACCTATCTTTTTTTGTCTAACTGAGGTTGCTTCAGTTTTAAATGGGAGTATGGAGACAACATTTTCATGTATCGTTTCATAGTTTGGATAGGCCTCTTTTTTAATAATCTCTATTGTTCTTTGTATCTCATCTACAGATAAGTTTAAGAACCTCTTAATTTCTTGTGCTGTTTTTGATTCAATAGATAATAAATTACAAACTCTAGTTACGTTAACAATCTGCTCGGCATGAATATTTTTAAAGTTTGGATAACAAACGAGTTTATATAAAATTTTTGTTTCAGAAGAATTTCTATAATTTATATTTTTATGATTAACTATGCGCTCTTGGTAAGTGTTCTGAAAGTATTCATTATTTTCAATTTCTAATAAAATTTTTAAAAGCTCCTGATATCTTAATGGTCTCTTTAACCCATATTGATAACCTTTTAAAAGGTCCGGGTTATTACTCAATACAATTTTAATTTTTTTAGGAATAAGAACATTGGTATAGCCACTGTCTAAATCAATAATATGTATATCTGGATCATTATCACTATATATCCAGTTTCCAGATAGCTCAGATGACAAGGATAAGTCATAAATAACTTTTATCATTGCCTGTAAATTTTTAGGCAATAACCTATCTTTTGACATACAGCCAATTCTATATGTACATTGATTCATTGATATTTCCCCAATTTCAATGATGACTTTAAAAAGTATTTGTTAAAGTAATAAAATTTAAAATGTAAAAAAGTCATATAAAACTAATTTTACTAAAATCAGTTTTAAGAAATAATATAGATATCTGATGTACTAAGTAAATTAATAAAGCTTTAATTTTCAAAGCCAAAAGATAAATATATTCAAAAATAAATCGCCGGTATTATATTTATATAGAGATTATAAGACAAGAAAATAATTTAAAATTTAATAGATCATAATCTAATAAAAAATTAAAGCCCCATATTTAACTTAAATTTGGGGCTTTATTTACTATAGTCATAAATTATGACTAGGGTTCAATCGGAGCAAATGGAGGAACAACATCTGCATTTTGAGCACGATGACGTAAAAAATGATCCATTAAGACAATTGCTAACATTGCTTCAGCAATTGGAGTTGCTCGAACACCTACACACGGATCATGACGGCCTTTAGTTAACACATCAGTATCTTCACGATTTAAATTAATCGTTTTACCTGGTGTTGTAATGCTTGCAGTAGGTTTTAATGCAATGGCGACTCGAATCGTCTGACCACTTGAAATACCACCTAAAATACCACCCGCATGATTTGCTAAGAAACCATGACTAGTTAGCTCATCACGTGTTTCGTGACCAAACTGCCCAGCAACTTCAAAACCATCACCAATTTCAACACCTTTAACTGCATTAATGCTCATCATCGCATGTGCAATATCAGCATCTAGGCGGTCAAAAACAGGTTCCCCCCAACCTACAGGAACTTTCTCAGCTAAAATTTCTAGCTTAGCCCCGCAGCTTGTACCTTGTTCACGTAAAGATGTAACCAATGCTTCAAAACGAGGAACAGCATCTACATCACCACAAAAAAATGGATTATTTGGAACTTCATCCCAATCCAGTTTTTGAGCAACTTCATTACCAATTTGTGTGACATGACCGCGAATCAATACACCAAACTTTTCTGCTAAATATTTCTTTGCAATTGCACCAGCTGCAACACGCATAGCAGTTTCACGAGCACTTGAACGTCCGCCACCACGGTAATCACGGAAACCGTACTTTTGTGTATAGGTATAATCTGCGTGACCCGGTCTAAAAGTTTGCGCAATATTGCCATAATCTTTCGATTTTTGGTCAGTATTACGAATGAGTAAACCGATTGATGTGCCGGTAGTCTTTCCCTCAAATACACCTGAAATAATTTCAACCTGATCAGGCTCTTTGCGTTGTGTCGCAAATTTTGATGTACCTGGTTTACGGCGGTCTAGATCTTTTTGTAGATCTTCTTCGGTTAATGCAATGCCAGGAGGCACACCATCAACAATTGCCATCAAACCAACACCATGAGACTCACCACATGTCGTTACACGAAAGAGTTGTCCAATACTGTTCCCTGCCATATGTACAACTCCTTATGCTTGTTGCTGTTCAAATAGTTTTCTATAACGACGACATTGTTCTGCAGTTAAAGCAAAAATGCCAGAACCACCTTTTTGAAAAGTAAGCCAGTTGAAATCAATGGTATTGAAGTTCTGACGCATAGCCCATTCAGAGTTACCCACTTCAATTACAATTAAACCATCTTCAGTTAAGTAATCTGCGGCTTGAGCAAGCATTTTACGCACAAGATCTAAACCATCTTGGCCTGCTGCCAATGCAAGCTCAGGTTCATGTAAAAACTCTTCCGGTAAGTCAGCCATGTCTTCAGCATCAACATATGGAGGGTTACTTACAATCAAATCATACTGGTTTTCAGCTGGAATTTTGGCAAATAGGTCTGATTCAAGTAAAGCAACTTGATATTGTTTATTATGGTGTTCAACATTAATCGATGCTACTTCTAAAGCTTCTTTCGAGATGTCCGTTGCATCTACTTCAGCATCTGGATATGCATAAGCTAAAGCTACAGCAATACAACCAGAACCTGTACACATATCTAAAATACGTTGTGGAGTTTTAGGTTTTGCATTTTCTGGTAGGTTGTTAAGTGCTTCACGCATTTGACCATTTTCATCCAAGCAATATGGTGCAAAACGTTGTTCAATTAATTCTGCAATTGGTGAACGCGGAATAAGTACACGCTCATCCACATAAAATGGCTTATTAAAGAAGTAAGCTAAATTTAATAAATAAGAAGTCGGAATACGGTCATTAATACGACGTTCTAACAAACTTAAGAATTCTGCTTTTTCACTTGGCAAAAGCTTAGCATCTAAAATCTCTGAGTCTGCTGACCATTCAAGAGATAAGGTTTGTAAAACTAATGCAGAACTTTCTGCAAAATAATCTTCAGTACCTTGTCCTAAATGTGCATCATGTTGACGTAATGCTGATACCCCAAAACGAATAAAATCTCGAATTGTAGATAAATTTTCAGCAGCTTCCTGTAAATGTTCAGGGCTAATCGTCGGTCGCTCCACTTAGGCGTCTCCAAAGGCAAATTTTGCAAAGTGACTATTCTACTGAGTGAGACAAAGCAACGCAACGCTTTGCCTTGTGAAGCAGTGTTTTACACACCTATCTCTAACAATCACAGCTTAAAATCAGAATACTTTGTTTTAATTAAGAAATAATGAATTTTTAACAAGGTATAGATTTCGTCTATGAAATAAAAAAGCGGTCTTTGAAGTTTGACCTCTTTTGATGTTTAGTGGGTTTAAAGCTTAAGCTTTTCTGCCACATAATCCGAATCTTTATCTCCACGGCCTGACAGATTAACCACAATCATGACTTCTTTCGGCAGCTTTGGTGCTTCACGAATTGCCCAAGCCACAGCATGTGAGCTTTCAAGCGCAGGAACAATTCCCTCAACACGCGATAAGGTCATAAAAGCATCCAAACATTCATGGTCAGTTGCAGTGTTATATTCCACACGACCTAAATCTTTTAAGAAACTATGCTGTGGCCCAACACCCGGATAGTCCAATCCTGAAGCAATAGAATGCACTGGCAATGGTTCACCAGCTTCATTTTCAAGCACGTAACACGCCATACCATGAATTTGGCTTGGCTTACCTAAAGTTAAGGTTGCCGAATGCATGTGAGTTTCTAAACCATGTCCTGCTGGTTCGACCCCAACCAACTTCACATCCGAATCATTTAAAAATGCTGTAAACGCACCGATTGCATTTGAACCGCCACCAACACATGCGACAACATAATCCGGATTTTTCCCAAAACGATGACGGGTCTGCTCTTTAATTTCATTGCCAATAATCGATTGAAAATCTCGAACCATTTTTGGAAATGGATGTGGTCCAACCACAGAACCTATCGCATAAATAAAGTTTTTAGGATCTTTTAAATATTCTTCAAAAGCGCTATCAACTGCATCTTTTAAGGTTGCTGTACCACGTGTTACTGAAACTAAATGAGCGCCCAAAATTTTCATTTTAACGACATTTGGATGCTCTTTTTCAATATCTACTTGACCCATGTGAATTTCACATGGAATACCAACTAAAGCACAAGCTGTTGCTAGAGCGACACCATGCTGTCCTGCACCAGTCTCAGCAATGACTTTCTTTTTACCCATATATTTAGCAAGTAGAGCCTCACCTAAACAGTGATTGATCTTATGAGCACCCGTATGATTTAAGTCTTCACGTTTTAAATAAATTTGCGCACCGCCTAACTGATCAGAAAGACGTTTTGCATGAAATAAGGGACTTGGACGACCTACATAATTTGAAAAGAGGTCCGATAATTCATTTTGAAATTCAGGTGTATGGCGAATTTCTTCATAAGCAACATTAATTTCATCCATTGCTTCTTTTAAATGTGGAGGAATAAATTGACCTCCATACTCACCAAAAAATCCCTGTTCATTTGGCAAAGCAATACCATTAATTTGATGTTGCATATCATCCCTCTTTTTTAAATTATTAAAGTTATCAAGCTTATCGAGAAAGGTAACGCGTCAAATCCTCAATGCCTTTTAGGGTCATTGGATACATATGGTTTTCAAAAATCTCTTTAATCCAACCAATTGTTTGAGTGTAATGCCAATACCCTTCTGTTTCAGGGTTCAACCATGCTGTTTTATCAAAATGCTGGCGTAGGCGACGTAACCAAACTTCACCTGCTTCATCATTCATATATTCAACCGAGCCACCTACCGATTTCAACTCATACGGTGCCATACTGGCATCACCCACCACAATTACACGATAGTCGCGTCCGTAAGTATGGAACAGATCCCACGTATTCATGCGCGTTGCTGTTCTTCGGTAGTTATCTTTCCAAACATAGTCATAAAGACAGTTATGAAAATAAAAGTATTCGAGTGTCTTAAACTCACTTTTAGCAGCACTAAAGAGTTTTTCGCATTGAGCAATATGAGCATCCATCGAACCGCCCACATCGAACAACATCAGCACTTTTATTCGGTTTCTACGTTCAGGTACCATCTGAACATCCAAAATACCTTGTTTGGCTGTTTCACGAATAGTTCCGTCAACATCTAACTCTTCAGCTGCACCTTGGCGAGCAAATTTGCGTAAACGTCGTAAAGCAATTTGCATCTGGCGAGTACCAAGAACTTGATCATCATCTAAATTTTGATATTTCCGCTGTTCCCAGACTTTAACTGCCGAACGTTTACGGCCCGGCCCTCCAATTCGCACACCTTCTGGATGGTCACCAAAAGCACCAAAAGGTGAAGTTCCACCTGTGCCAACCATACGGTTACCACCTTGGTGTTTCTTATGCTGCTCGCGTAAACGCTCTTCCAGCATTTTCATTAGTTCTTCTAAAGAACCCGCTTTTTGAAGTTCAGCTCTTTGCTCTGGAGTTAAATGTTTTTCGAGAAGTTCTAAATCGAACCAGTCTTTTGGTAATTTATGAACTTGTTTAAGCAACTCATCGATATCAAAAGTTTCAATGCCATCAAAGTAATCTTTCATAGCACGGTCAAACTTATCAAAAAAGCGCTCATCTTTAACTAAAATAGTTTTAGCAAGTTGATAAAACTCATCTTGGTCAGCAAAAACCAAGCCTTCACTCACTGCACGATTTAAGTCAATGAGTTCACGCGTGCTAACTGGAACACCATATTTACGTAAGGTGTAAAATAACCGCACAAACATGGGTTATTCCCTCCTTTAACGTCGCGACATGAAAGCCAAGCGTTCGAGAAGTTGTACATCTTGCTCGTTTTTGATGAGAGCACCATATAAAGGTGGAATAGCTTTAGATGTATCTCGATTACGTAATACATCTTCAGGCATATCATCTGCCATGAGTAAGCTTAACCAATCAATCAACTCAGAGGTTGATGGTGGTTTCTTCAAATTAGGAATTTCACGTAGTTTAAAGAAAACTTGTAAAGCTTCGTTCACCAATGTTGCAGAGATATTTGGGAAATGAACCGCAATGATTTCTCGCATTGTGGCTTCATCTGGAAACTCAATATAGTGGAAGAAGCAACGACGCAAGAAAGCATCTGGTAATTCTTTTTCATTATTTGAAGTAATAATTACAATTGGGCGTTGCGTTGCCGTAATTGTTTCATTCGTTTCATAAACATAAAAAGACATTTTATCGAGTTCATGCAATAAGTCATTTGGAAACTCAATATCGGCCTTATCAATTTCATCAATTAATAATACGCAACGCTCTTCACTGGTGAAAGCTTCCCACAGTTTACCGGGTTTAATGTAGTTCTTAATATCGTAAACTCGGTCATCGCCTAACTGGCTGTCTCTTAAACGAGAAACTGCATCATATTCATACAACCCTTGCTGCGCTTTAGTTGTAGATTTGATATGCCAAGTAATCAGTTTTAAACCCAAACTTTGTGCTACTTGTTCAGCAAGTAAAGTTTTACCCGTGCCTGGTTCACCCTTAATCAGTAAAGGCTTTTGCAAAGCACGAGCTGCTTTTACAGCAAGCTTAAGACTATCAGTCGCAATATATTGATCTGTACCGGTAAAATGTTGGGTATCAGCAGACATGTAAAGACCTTATTTTTCTATTTCAATGGTTAGATGGAACGCATGTTTTTGTTTGTTGAATATTTTGACCAACAATATCCAATCACCAAACCTAGACCAACTACAAACAGAATTAAAGATAAATTTGACCAAATTAACGGACTGTCTTTAGTTAAAACACCAAAAAGGAGTCCAAAAATAGCAGGTGCTACAGATGCATTCGGTCCTTCAGATACTGTTGGTGTAACTAAAATAGCAAATACAATCAGCCAGCTAATTGCACCCAAAGTAGTAGGAAGACGGCGCATTAATCGCCACCAACACCACAAAGCAATAATAGCGCCTATTCCATAAGCTGCTAAAGCAATAACACCTTCAGGAATAACATCCAAAAAAGAAAATAATTGATTCATTATTCCAGTTTGATTTTCATGCACCACGTAAGCCCTCTGGTTCAACTGCATTCGGGTTAATTAACCCTTCTGGCGGCATCTGAATAAAGAAACCTTTTGTTTGTAATGAGTCTAAAACATGTAAAACATTAACACGCGCCAATTTACGTGTTGGAGCTAACTCTAAATGCATGACAAACGTTGCACGACCAAACGCTTGTAAAACAGCTTCAGGAACATTTTCAAACGGATCAGCTTGCTCCGCATTGTCAGGATAGTTTGGACGAGCAATATACATGTACATTTCATCTTTTTTGCTCGATCTATAAATATCACAGTGCATTTCAAATCAACTCTTGAACTAAGGACAGCATACATGAAAAAAAACGACTCACACACGCAGGTTTGTTTACGCATCAGTCGTTTTTTTAATTCTTGAGAAATATTAACCTACAACAATGATTAAGGTCGATAATAACTTTGTTCCTGTTAAAAACAAGGTTCCATATAAAATTAATAAATATTTGATTTTAAATAATTAAACATAATTTTCAACTTTAATAAAATAAAACAATTTTTAGGAAAAAAGAAAAAATGTTCGTTACTGAGTACTTTTTGTGATCTATCTTTAATAATTTCACGATTTAATTCTATGAAATTTATCATATTACAATCAGGTATTACCCTTTTAAATTCACATTTGAGTAAAATTTCTATGCACTTAATACACATTGGGAGACATTACTTAACTGGTTTAAATTTTCAACATGTTTAAATATTAAGTATCTTGTTCATAGATATGGAGGATGAAATTATGCCTCGTGGTGATAAAACTGCTTATACAGCCAAGCAAAAACGTCAGGCCAAACATATTGTTGAGAGTGAAGTAGATAGAGGCCATTCTCAAGAAGAAGCCGAACGAATTGCATGGTCTACCGTCAATAAACAAGATGGTGGCGGTAAGAAAAAGTCCCATTAATATATTAAAATAAATACTTCTTTAGCCCAAACTAAAGAAGTATTTCTTATTTAAGGACGTGTTAATTTTTTTCTAGAAGACGCGAGAGCTTTTTATATAGTCATCGCTTACTTGATTTAAGGCACTCAAAATAGCGCTATCATCTTGACTTAATAGAGCCTCATTAAAACTCTCCATATAAGCAATGAGTTGAGTTTTAGAGGTATGGGCAAATTCTGTCGTTACAGCTTCATCTTCATATAAGATTACATAACTACGTGCGAAACCGTAGATTAGGTAAACTGCTGCTTTTTCTTTTGTATCTTGAGATTCTTTAAGTGACTGCTCACATGCATTTTTTAAGTCTTTAAATGCATCTGTACCAGTAGATTGATTTTTGAAAGATAAAAGTATTGTTTGGAAGTTCATATCCATATTCCACTCAAAAAGTAAAGCTACAGAACAAGATAAAACCTGTCAAATAATATCCTGATTAATATAAATTTAATTGTAAATAAATTTATATTTAACTTCCTTTAGATCACGATAAATCATGCAATAAAAAAACCACTCTTTTTTAAGAGTGGTTTAGTTAAAACAATCATTCATTAGAAGCTTATTTCAATTGTGATCGTGGTACCAGAGTGCTCAATATCAGTTGAGACATTAAAACCTCTGCTTCTAAGCTCCTCTTCAACCAGTGTAAGATGATCAGGACTTATAGCATCAACAGGAAACCAGAAAGTTGCTTTTCGCTTCCCCTCTTTAGATTCAGACTCCGTCCCAGTTAAAATTTTTTCTAATATGACGTCTTGATTTATTTTAAAGTTTTTAGCATTTTGACGAGCTTGTTCAGCATTAAAGTTGTTAAGCATATTTATCTCTCTAATTATTGATCTATATAATTTTATATCATAAAAAGGCTATGTAAGTTTTAGTGTTGTGTAGTTACCCCATCAAATATAGAAGTTTATTGAGTAAATAAATTTTCTACCCATTCGATAAATTTTCTGGCATTTCTATTTTTAAAATCTTGCTTATTTGGAATGTAGTAACACAGCTCTGATTGAATGGGTTTAGTTTTAAACTCCTGTAAAAGATTCGCCTTAACAAACCTATGGGTAAGTGTAGTAGAACAAAATACTAATCCATTGGCAGATAAAGCCTCGTGGATCCCAAAAATTTCCTGATCAAATTTCTTAATTATAAGCCTCTTTGGGTTCCATTCATTTTCCTCAAGCCAAGTCTCTAGTGGTGGACTTGGTAATGCCTTATTTTTCCATTCTGTCGTAAATAAAGTTATTGGTTCACTAGAACATTTAAGCAGATCAAGTTTAGATGAACCAAACACATTAAAAGACTCATATTTAACGATATCTTGAGATTGGACCAAAGATACGTCGCCATATCGAATAGGTAAGGTATATAAGTGATTATCTAAAGTTTCACCTGTAGAAAACTCAACTGATATATCGGGATGCGATTGATAAAACTCACTTATTGAAGGAATTAACAGCATTGCAGCTAGTGAAGAAGTGCTAGCGACTCTCACTACGCTTCCATTTACTGTTATTTCATCTAGTGCATCTTCAATTTTACGAAATCCTTCAGAAATTGCTCCAGCAAGTCTTTTCCCTGTCGTTGTAAGCGTTATTTTCCTTACCTGTCGATGAAATAAATCAACATTTAATCTGCTTTCTAGATTCGCAATATGATGTGAAATTGCAGTCGGTGTTAGCGAAAGCTCTTCAGCAGCCAACTTAAAACTACCCAATCGAGCGGCTGATTCAAATACTTTAAGTGCTTGCAAAGAAACTTGCATGCTTCCTCCCCCATTTAAATTTATAGATGAACTAAAATCATCTATAAATGTAATTTTCTCGTTTGTCTACTTATGTTTTAAGACTCAAAATAAATTAAATCCTAACTTTTTCGGAATTAATGATGAGTAAAATATTACATATAGATGCTAGCGTCAGAGCTGCGGTTAACCCTAACCCAAATCACAATTCTATTTCAAAAAATATTGCTAATCGGTTGATCAACTCATGGAAACAACAACTGCCCATAGATGAATATATTTATCGTGATGTAGGAATGAATCCACCACCCTTTATTAATCAAGACTGGATTGATGCTGTGTTCACACCTGATAATAAAAGAACTGAAGCTCAGCGCAATGTTTTATCTATATCAGATCAATTAATAGCTGAAGTCTCGAACTCAGATATTCTTGTAATTTCTTCCCCTATGTACAATTACGGTATGCCTGCCCAACTGAAAGCATGGTTTGATCAAATTATTCGGATCAGTAAAACCTTTGATTTTGACCACGCTCGGGGAGACTTTCCCTTACAGCCTCTTTTATCTGGAAAAATTTTAATTATTATCACTTCCAGCGGTGAATTTGGGTTTGAGAAAGATGGAATTCGACATGATATGAGCCATCTTGTGCCACATATTCGTACATTGAGTAAATATTTAGGCGTAGAAAAAATTTACGAAATTACTTCTGAGTATCAAGAGTTTGGAGATCATAGGCATATAAAATCATTAGAAAATGCTTTTCAAAAAGCTGAAGAAGTTGTGTCCGAACTTGCTCATTCATTTGCGTAAAGTCTAGAGCAATAAATACTTAAATTTAAAAAATAAATACTTAAATTTAAAATAAGTTAAATCAGTAAAAATAAAAAAGCCTACCCTATTGGGTAGGCTTTTCATTTCTGCACCGAAACAAACTTATAGTTATATATTATATAAGTTGAAATTGTTTTTCTTAAACCCAAGAATATACAGACCTGTATGTTTAATCAATTGAATTTTTCTCACGATATAAGTTAATTTAATTCATTATTGAATTTTCAAATTATATTTACTTTATTACATTATTTTATGAATTTTATCAGACTAAATAATTGTTTAGATAATCTACAAAAAATATTATTTTTATATACTTAAATATTAAAATTAACTCTTTTTTTAAATAAAAACTAATTAAAAACTTAACACAACGATTATTCTTTATTTAAAAGGCTCATCACATGATGAGCCTCTAAATTTCTAATTATCTATTCATTTTAAATAGATAAACTTTGTTTTTCTTCTTGAAACAACTGGATTAATGGTTGAGTTAATAACTCGTAACGCCATCCTAACAAATAGTCAGGTAAATCCTGTTCATCCCCTTGAGATAGAACATGTTGATGAATGGCATTTAACCATTTTTTTCTCAGCAACACTTCTTTGGGAATAGAAGTCTCATTTATTGCATGAGCAAGTACCATATCCATTTTATTTAAAGTTTCTTTAGACGTAACCTTAAATGGTTTTGCAATCTTTGATGGCCATTTGCTTTCGACTGGTAAATCTTTAAGAAGTTCTAAAATCGTTTTGCCGTACTCGCGAACTACATTCGGACGAATATCTTTCACTTGCGAAAGTTGAAAACTATTACGCGGGTTCTTTTCAACCATATCAATCATGGTTGAATTTCTAAGAATAAAACTGCGTGGCTGATTCGTTGCTTTTACAATGTATTCACGCCACTCGCTTAAATTTTGCAACTGCATTAACTGACGACGTGAATGACGATAATTTCCCACATCGGTATATAGTAATTCGGTCGGAGTTTCACTAATGATTTCTTTAGTTAGACTACTACAGTCCTCAAGAACATAGTTATAAAGCCCTTTCTGCTTAAGCTGTTCTTGAATATGACTAGCTAACTTCATTAGATACAAAACATCGTTAGCAGCATAACAAAGTTGCTGAGGCGATAAAGGTCTAGCCAACCAATCAGATCTGGTTTGATCTTTTTCAATATCAATATCAAGACAAAGTTTTAAAGCACCTTGGTAACTCACTTGCAGGCCATGACCTAAAAAAGACAGACCTACTTGAGTATCAAACACATTAAGCAGATCTTCTTGATCAGCGTAATGATAGATTAAATCAATATCTTCTCCACATGCATGAAAAATATTTTGCTGCGCGAGGAAAATCTTTTTCCAAAACTGCCTTAGATCTAATGAAACACCATCCAACAGATAGACATCACCATTTACATTGACTTGGCATACTCCAAGTTTAGGCCAGAGTGTGTCAACCTTAATAAACTCTGTATCAAGTCCATATATTGAACATTGATCCATTTTTTGAAGAACATCAACCAATTCGGTTTGCTGTTGGATAAACTGAAACATGCTTTCTCAAGTATTGCAAAGAGTGCTTTAAACTCTGGTATATATAACATAGAAGCAGAAAAATGCCACTTAAACCTTTATGAATACTCTATTTTTGAACAATTTTTCGAAAATAGATAATTTTTTGATCTTTTATTTGTACTTTTTAAATTTATCTCCAAATGTTCTTTATTTAAAATTTATAAGATCTTTTTCATGCTTATATTCATATTTTGTTTAAAATATCTTTAATAATAAAATACAAAATAATATTTATGTTTAATAACTGAATTCAATTAATAAATTTAATCAAATTGATAGTACATTCATTAATGAAATAAGCATCGAAATACTTATTTCATTCTCATGCGATTATATACTGCCTGACTTAAAGTATGGCTATCTACGTATTCGAGTTCACCACCCTGAGGTACACCTTGAGCAATACGCGTCATTTGTATTGGTAAATGTTTAGTCGCCTCTACCAAATAATGGGCTGTCGCTTGTCCTTCTACAGTCGCATTAGTTGCCAAAATGACTTCTTCAATAGTACCTTGGCTTAGACGCTGAATTAGGTAAGGAATACCAATTTCTTCTGGACCAATACCATCTAATGGAGAAAGATGACCACCTAAAACATGGTATTTTCCACGAAAGCTACCGCTTTGCTCAATCGCCATCACATCAGCTGGTGATTCAACTACACACAATAACTGATCATCTCGGTCAGTTGAGGCGCAAATATCACAAACTTCATTTTCAGTCAAAGAATGGCAGACACTACATTCATGTATATAACTTGAAGCCTCATGTAAAGCATGAGCTAATGCAAATGCCCCTTCTCGATTTTTCATCAAAAGATGTAAAGCCATACGTTGAGCCGACTTCGGACCAACGCTTGGCAATATACGTAAAGCTTGAACGAGTTGTTCAAATCTATCGCTAAACACTGAATTTCCTTAGAACATGCCCGCTAAGCCAGGTGGTAAACCCATACCAGAATTTGCTTTTTGCATTTTTTCTTCAGAAATCACTTCTGCTTGACGTACAGCATCATTTACTGCAGCAGCAATTAAGTCTTCAATCATGTCTGGTTCATCTTGAAGTAATTCTGGATTAATTTCGATACGTTTTACGATATAACGGCCAGTCATTGTGACTTTAACCAAACCACCGCCCGCTTCAGCGTGTACTTCAGTTTGAGCAAGCTCTTCTTTAGCCTTTTTTATATTTGATTCCATATCTTTTTGCATGCGCTGCGCTTGCTGCATAAGCATATTGATATTCATAAACCTAACTCCGTATCTCTATCAAATATTTCAAGTATTATTGATAGTCACATAACACTGCAAAACTTAAACTCTTTCTACTCCCCATATAGATCATCAAGATCATTGAGGTTAGTACGTTTAAATCAAAATTAATCCGTAATTCTGACACAATAAATCAATGTTTTCTATTGGTATCTATGAAACTATTTTCTATGGTCAATCGACTAAAAGCGTTTATATAGAAAACTTTTGATGAGTAGAAAAAAGTAAAATTTAGAAAAGTTACTGGGCAGCCTGTAGACTTTTATTGTTTGGTTTATATTCACTTAAAGGAACATTCTTGAAAGAAGTATTGGCTTTTTCTATTGAAAGATCAGCGTCTTGAACGGATTTGTTTGCATCATTAATTAATAATACAGTTTCACTCATCTGTGTTGGTTCATCTTTCTGAGCAAATACTCTATATCCAACTAGACCAATTGCCCCTATCGCAACTAAAATAATTATTGGTTTAAGCATGACTAAAGACTCTCTTTGTTATTTTTATTAAATTTAGAGCTTTTATACGTTGAAATTTTAGACTGTTTTATAACAAAACGTAGACTTTTTATTGCTATTGTTGCTTATAAGTAACAAAAAAAGCCACATTAAAATGAATGTGACTTTTCCATAACAAACATAACTTAATTAGATTAAATCTAACCCACGTGAGATATCACCAATAATGTCATTAATATCTTCTAGACCCACAGAAACACGAATTAGACCTTCTTGAATACCAGCAGCTTCTTTTGCTTCAACAGAAAGTTTGCCATGAGTTGTGGTTGCTGGGTGGGTAATCGTCGATTTCACATCACCTAGATTACCTGTAATCGAGATAAACTTAGTATTATCAATAACCTTCCAAGCACCTTCACGCTCGCCTTTAACAACGAAGGATACAATACCGCCAAAGCCATTTTGCTGTTTAGCAGCAAGTTCATGACCTTCATGAGCTGGTAAACCAGCGTAGTAAACCTTCTCTACCTTTTCATGACCAGATAACCATTCTGCAAGAATTTGAGCACTCTCACAGTGTGCTTTCATACGTAAACGTAAAGTTTCTAGACCTTTTAAGAAAACCCATGCATTAAATGGGCTCATTGATGGTCCAAGCGTACGAACAACACCGAAAACTTCTTCTAACAACTGATGATTACCAACAACAGCACCGCCTAATGCACGGCCTTGGCCATCTAAGTATTTAGTCGCAGAGTAAATCACAATATCCGCACCAAACTTTAGTGGTTGCTGTAAAACAGGTGTACAGAAACTGTTATCAACCGCAAGTAATGCGCCATTCGCATGGGCGATATCTGCTAGAGCTTGTATATCTGCAATCTCAGCTAGAGGGTTAGACGGTGACTCAACAAAGAAAAGTTTGGTTTCAGGACGTACAGCATTTTTCCATTCGTCTAAATCACACAAATCAACAAATGTAATGTCTACACCAAACTTGGCAATATATTTTTCAAATAAGGCAACAACTGAACCAAAAACTGCTCTTGAGCAAATAACATGATCACCCGCTTTTAGATATGCCATAGCAACTGACAAAATCGCGCCCATTCCCGAGCTTGTCGCTACAGCTCGTTCAGCACCATCTAAAGCTGCTAAACGTTTTTCGAACATCGATACAGTCGGATTAGTAAAACGAGAATAGATATTTCCTTGAACCTGACCAGAAAATTTTGCAGCCGCTTCAGCAGCGTTTTCATATACAAATGATGAAGTCAAAAAAATCGGTTCGCCATGCTCACCTTCAAAACTACGAGTATGTCCGGTACGAATGGCTAAAGTATCAAGTTGGTATTCTAAATCATCAGACTGGTTCATTAAATGTTCGCCTTTACTGGTCATGTACTAAAAAAACTATCATCATTTTGAGTGTCTAGGGTATTTAAGGTCAAGGTAAACCTTAAAATTATCGCTTAGACTTTATTCAACTTTAGAAAATAGTTGGTAAAAGAAAGATGAAACGCTTAAAGTCCATTGTCTCTGAACAAAGTCAAATCAAGCACCTCTCTACCCGACTATTTCGCCCAAAAACATTGGTTTTGTCACAAAGCACTCCTTATGAAGTGATTGGTGAATTCAATCAAACTCGTATTCGTTATTACGCAGCTACTCAAAAACAATTTAAAGAACCGTTAGTATTTGTTGCACCACTCGCTATTAATATGGCGATATATGATTTATATCCATATCGCTCTCTTATTAAATACTTCCAAAATGCAGGTTTTGACGTATATCTTGTGGATTGGGGCCGCTTAAATTTTAAAGATAGACATCTTAATTTTTTATCATTTATTGAAGGGTTTATTCCTCAAGCAATACAACTTGTCCGAACACATTCAGGAAGTGAACAAATCTCGCTTCATGGCTGGAGTATGGCTGGCATATTTGTCACCTTATATACCGCTTTAAATCAACCCAATTATGTTAAAAACCTTATCGTACTTGGTAGTCCAATAGATAGTTATGCTTCTGGTTATATTGGAAAACTCTACCGAGCCATAAACAACGCGATTGGTCGCAATAAAAAAATTCAAGACCGTATTTACTCTGGACTACCAAAACGTTTGATTCATAGTCCTGGAATTTTAAACTCTTTAGGTTTCAAAATTCTTGATCCTAAAGGCTGGTTTGATGGACATATTCAACTACTAAAGAATCTTGATGACCTACAATTTGTGCAAGAGCATGCCACTCTAAGTAACTTTTTAAATAATATGATTGATTACCCGGGCGGAATTAATCACGACATGTTGTTCAATGTTTGGTTGCAAAATCCATTGAAGCACGGCTTTATCCAGTTAAAAGATAAAAAAATAGAATTAAAAAATATCAATTGTTCTCTGTTAGTTGGCGCGGGTCGTAGTGATCAGTTAGTAACTGCTGATGCTGCTCACCCATTAAGCCAATTAACTAGTAGCAAAGACGTTACGTTTACTCTTATTCCTGGCGGACATTTGGGCCTCATGTCGAGTCAGGCAAGTGCTCTGGAGTTTTGGCCCCAACTGGCAAAATGGCTATCCGAACGTTCAACGCAAATTTAATAATAAAAGTTATGATTCAATTCGTTGCATTTACTGGTTTAGGAGTGATTGAGACCGTATAGCTGCGCATTGACCAATAATACTATTATTTTCATAACTACTTACTGGCTTGTCTTAATAGTTTAAAAGTACTTAATTTAAATATAAAAAAACCGTTCAAATGGGCGGTTTATAAAATATAAGTCAATGAAATATATTTACTAAGAGTACTCAACTATTCTATTAAATCATGTCATTTATCATTCAAATCTTTTTATATAAAAAGCATCTTAAGCACTTCAAAGTTATTATTTTTTAAGATGTAGAAACTTTATTAATTTTTTCATAATCGGATGATTTAAAGTAATTTACAATCATTTGTGCACTTCTTTCAGAAGAAGCTTTTGCCTGCTCCATTTTTGTTACATAAGGATTGGTAACTATACAACTTGGCAATAAACTATTTGTAAGTGGTGGAAACTTTTCCCTTCCCCCTAAAGTAATTTTTTCGATAAAACCAGCCAACCACATAATGTATTCTCCTTTATTCTTATAGGTTGGCATTAAGCTGATATCGAGTTTAACTCTACATTCTTTTGCAGGCTTATTTAGACATTCTTCAAAATCAATAAAATTATATTTTAGTTGATACGGCGTACCTCTTATTTCTTGTCGGATAATACTAACTAAGCCATTCAAATGCTCAATAATATTATCAGTAGAATGCTTTTCCTCTTCAAACTTTTTATAAACTTTTTCAGCAATAATTAAAAATTGTGGCATCCTCTATTCCTTTAGTATTTAGTCTGAATGAATGACTAAGTCCTTTAAGAAAGTATGATGGATATACTATTACTATATGTAAGGTTATAAGGCTAGAAAGTAACTACCAGATCAATTGTGAAAGTGCTATGTCAAGTCTATCACAAAAATAAAATATAGTGTAAGATTTATATCATTCCAAACCGCTTATTTTTCATGATTAGAAATAACTTTAAATAAAAAAAAGCCCATTTCATTTTGAGAAATAGGCTATAAAAACAAAAACTATCAAACGCAGCAATTAAGGACACTATAATAGAAGCTAAAATATGTAAAATCAATACATCTTTCATTTAAAACATAATAATTATCACATTTCATACTTTTGATAATGTTATTAATAACTGGTTTTTTTCATTGTCCAAATTGCATGCTAAAAGGCTTCTATGCAGTAAACAAAATCCTGAGCCTTTCCATCAAATTTTAGATCATTACAACAAAACACAAGTATTTTATATAGGCCAACACTGTGAGTCATAAGGGGCTAGATAAGAATCAGATTATTGAAAAATATATAAATAACCACTTAAGCTTATGTTTTATTTAATATTTTTAAATTATTGATATTTAATAACTTTATTCATCCTCTGAACAAATTCTAAACCAAAATGACACTTGAGTAATTAATAGTCATTGAAATATTGGTAATAAACCGTATATTGAGTACAGGTTCATACCTTTAACTGAGGAAAAGCTCATGAATAAATTTATGGTTGCAGTCTTTACTGGCATGGTAAGCATTGCTAGTGTAGGTGTACAAGCTGCAACACCTGAGCAAGAATGTCAGAAATTGCAAGACGATTACAATTTGATTTATGCATCAAAAGGCTTTTGTTTTAAAGATCCTGATGCAAAAGAAAAATATGGTAATGAAAACTGTCATACGACAAAACCAAAGTTTTCTGACAAAGAGCAACAACGTCTAGACGCGATTAAAGAACGTCAAAAAGAATTGAAATGTAAATGATTTTAAAGGAATAATACATGGCATATGATGATCAAAATATCTTCGCAAAAATTTTACGTGGAGAACTTCCAGCGATAAAAGTATATGAAGATGATCAAGTTCTAGCTTTTATGGATATTATGCCTCAAGCCGATGGTCATACATTAGTTATTCCAAAAACGCCTGCTGTAACACTGCTAGACTTACCTGCTGAAGCAGCTGCATATACCATACAAATTGTTCAGAAAATTGCTAAGGCAATGGAAAAAGCGCTCAATTTGGAAGGTATTGTATTGATGCAACTTTCTGGAGCAGCAGCAGGACAAACTGTTCCACATGTTCATTTTCACCTAATTCCAACAAATGTGCATCATCTTGGACGCCATGCTGTTGAATTAGGAGATCAAGAAAAAATTAAAGAATTAGCTGAAAAAATTAAAGCAGCTCTTTGATTTTTAAATGGTTAAAGCGGAGTTTAGACTCCGCTTTTTTTCGTCTAAAAACTATCAAACAATAAAAATAACTAATTTATTTCTAAATTTTAAACGTCATAAAACTGTCATTTATTCTTCACTTCTCTGTCACAAAATTTGTCGATACTGCATAGCAAGTTGGTGAGCTTTTGTAACTTTTTGTACATCAGTCAACTACAAAATAAATAGTTAGCTAGGCATACGCCATTTTTAAATACTTTTGGAGAAATCTCAATGAAGAAATTGCTACTCGCTGCCGCAGTTGCAACTTTGAGCATAAACGCGGTGCAAGCAGCGCCAACTTTGTATGGCAAACTAAATGTTTCTATTAACCAAGTTGATAATAAAAATTTCGATGGAAAAAGTGACGTTACCGAAATTAACTCAAACTCTTCTCGTATTGGGGTAAAAGGCGAAGAGAAATTAACTGACAAATTATCTGCTGTTTATTTAGCTGAATGGGCAATTTCTACTGATGGTTCAGGTTCTGATACTGACCTTAGTGCTCGTAACCGTTTTATCGGTTTAAAAACTGATGGTGTTGGTACGTTGAAAGTAGGTAAATATGATTCTTACTTCAAAACTGCTGCTGGTGGTAACCAAGACATCTTTAATGACGATACACGTTTAGATATTACTAATATCATGTACGGTGAAAACCGTTTAGATAACGTAATCGGTTTTGAATTAGACCCTAAATTATTAGCTGGTTTAACATTCAATATCATGGCTCAAACTGGCGAAAGCACCTCTGATAGCAAACAAGGTGAAACTGGTAAAGACAGCAAAAATGATAGCTTTGACTCTGTATCAACTTCACTTGGTTACGAAAACAAAGATATCGGTTTAGCAATTGCTGCTGCTGGTGACTTTGGTATTAAAGGTAAATATACAGCTTACGGTCTAAAAGATGTCTATACAGATGCTTACCGTGTAACTGGTTCTTATGACATTGCAAAATCTGGTTTTGTGGTAGGTGCTTTATGGCAACATGCTGAACCTACTGATGACTTAACTGCATATGGTCAATCATATAAATCAGACGGTTCAATCGATAAAGCTGGTAAAGCTTACCGTGGTTTAGAAGAAGAAGCATACGCAGTAACAGCTGCTTATAAAATTCCAAATACTAAACTTAAAGTAAAAGCAGAATATGCTTCTGCTGAAACACAAGTAAGTGGTCAGGCAGATCGTAAAATTGACTTGTACGGTTTAGGTCTTGATTACCAAATCAACAAACAAGCTCGCTTCTACGGTATCGTTGCTCAACAAAAACGTGACTGGTTGAACGACGACGACAAACAAACTGTTGTAGGTACGGGTATCGAATATAACTTCTAATCAGTTATGTTTGATTCAGATCTAAAATAAAAGGGCTTATGCCCTTTTATTTTTTGTCGTGAGTAAAAAAGCCGATATAAAACTTATCGGCTTTTGTAGATTTATATCTTATTTTAAAAAACCACTTACAAGATTCATGACATTTTGAATATCTTGGTTGGCTTCTTGATGGTCAGTACTATCACCTTGAGGTGTTAACGAGTCAATGACTTGAGGTAAAACGGAAGCAATTGCACCATAAACTTGTTCTTTTGGCGCTTGAGCTTGAGCAGCAACTTGCTCGATGTCGGCGGGATTAAATAAACTCTGCAATTGTTGAGTTGGAACTTCGCTATTAGTTTGATTTGGGTCAACCCAACTTTGAACTTGGCTACCTAAACCAGCACCTTTTAGCTTTTCCAAAGCAGCCTGCAAACCGCCTTGTTGCTGTACCCAGCCCAAAATTAAAGGCACAACTGCAATCAATAAACTTTGTACGCCGCCACCTGCTTGAGGTGTACTGTTATTACCAGTCACTTGCCCTAATACAGAACCTAATACTCCTCCAAGGCCACCTTGAGCGCCAGAAGAAGTATTACTCCCCATTTGTCCTAGTACTGAACCTAAAATTCCACCTAAACCGCCTTGACCTGATGCTTGCTGATTTCCACCTAAAGCCTGTTTAGCCAAAACTTCTACAATGTTGCTTAAATTTGTCATGAGTAACTCTTATGTATGGTTTATACATGAGCATACGCGGATTCTTGTTAAGACAGCAAAAGCCAAATTGTTAAATTTTGAAAGAGATTTAGGGCTCTTTTACCAGCGGAATTTATTCCAGTTTTCCGGGTTTGCCCAGAACTTTGAATTAAACCAATCTGGTACATGTTTATAGGTCAATATGTTAAATTGCCATAAGGCGAAATCACTATCATGTGATGTCTTATCAATCAGTTGCGTAAAACCTAAAGAACGCAAAAGCTGCTCATCACTGCGCTTGCTCACGACGACAATTCGTTTTGCTAATAAATCTCTTAGCTTTACTAATAATTGTGATTTTTGCACATCGCTGATGTTCTGCATTTCATCAGTATCAAACAGTACAAAACCTAAATCATAACGCTGAGTAAAAGGCAGACTTAAAAGCTCAGTTACGTTAAAATAATGCCATTGAATTGCGTTATTCTGGTCAATTTTCTGGCCAATACAAAGTGCAGTATGAATGGGCTGTTCATTTGATAAATCGTCTAGCATAGAAGTGATGACATTTTGTTCAGCCATAACTGCAACCCTTAATTGAAAGATGTGAGTTTAAACTTTATGGAACTACAAGGCATTTGCCATAAAATGCATGCAGGCCTAAAAGATGCTAGTGTAACTGATCAACAGACAACCAAGGCAAATGTTGAATACAAATTTGTATTAGACCGTTCAGAAATTGATCTTCCTTTTAATTTAGGACAAGAACTAGAAATCGAATGGACAGGTAATATTTATTGCACCTCTTGTGGCGCTAAAACACCCAAGTCTTATTCTCAAGGTCACTGCTTTAAATGTTTTAAAACCAAAGCAGAATGTGACCTTTGCATTATGAAACCTGAAACATGTCACTATCATTTAGGTACGTGTCGTGAAGATGACTTTGCCCATAGCGTTTGTTTCCAACCACATATTGTATATTTGGCAAATTCAAGTGCTTTAAAAGTGGGTATTACTCGTGTTAGCCATATGCCAGGTCGTTGGTTAGATCAAGGTGCAACTCAAGCCTTACCTATTTTAAAAGTTGGATCACGCCGTTTATCTGGTCAGCTTGAAACTATGTTTGGTTCTTTAATTGCTGATAAAACTGACTGGCGCAAACTCCTCAAGGGTGAAGCTGAACCTTTAAATATGGTTGAACAGCGTGATCAGTTAATTGAAGAGTTTGCACCTAAAATTCAATCTATTCGTGAAGAATTTAGTCAAAACCTTGAATTTAACGAAACGGTTGAGCTATTAGAAAGTGAATTGCCACGTGAGTTTGTTTATCCAGTTGAACAATATCCTGAAAAAATTAAATCTCTAAACCTCGATAAAACACCGAAAATTCGCGGTGTATTACAAGGTATTAAAGGTCAATATCTAATTTTTGATATTGGTGTTATCAACATTCGTAAATATACTGGTTACGAGCTGATTGTACGTGCTTAAGTAGATTTAAAAAGCCCCAAAAAAATGGGGCTTTTTTTACTTTTCAAGTACTTTTAGGATTGCTTGAACTGGGTCTTCTGTATTTCCAGAAATAAGCTGTTTATGCATAGTTAAATGTTGCATCACTTGAATTTGAGCGGTTTCTATATTCATCAGTTTTTCTATTTCAGCTGCTAAATTTTCAGGTGTTGCATCAGCTTGAATCAGCTCCTCAATCACTTTTTTACCCGCAATAATATTAGGCAAAGAATAATAAGGAATTTTCACCAAGAATTTAGCAATTAAATAAGTTAACCAGTGCAATTTATAGAAAGTGACCATCGGTCGATGCATCAGCATTGCTTCTAATGTTGCAGTCCCAGAAGCTAAAGCAATGATATCACTTGCATTCATGACCATACGACCAATTTTTGATTCACTATCAGTATTTTCTAAAATATGAATTTTTACTTTTAACTGCGGCGCTAATTGTTCAACACCCTGCTCAATCTGTTGTTTACGAGCATCATTAATTGCCGGAATTAAAAATTGAATGTCAGGATATTTGGTATGCAAAATATTGGCAGCTCCCAACAGCATAGGAAGAAGTCGCTCTACTTCACCTTTGCGGCTACCAGGCAATAAGGCAATATGCTTCTGATTTTCATCAATACCCAATTCTTGTTTGGCAATTTGAATTGGGTTCTCAAGTGGCAATTTTTTAGCTAATGGGTGGCCTACAAATGCTGCTGGAACTTCATATCGTTCATAGAAGACTTTTTCAAAAGGAAATAAGCAAAGTACTAAATCTATACTTTGTTTGATGCCATGTACTCGCCCTTGACGCCATGCCCAAACCGATGGGCTCACATATTGAACAGTTTTTATAGGAAGATTCTTTTCTTTAATACTTTTAGAAAGTCTGAGGTTAAAGTCTGGCGCATCAATACCAATAAAAATATCAACCGGATGTTGAGTCCATTGGTTAATTAAACCATCACGTACAGCGAATAGTTTTTTTAAGTCTTTTAAGACCTCAACAATCCCCATCACAGATAGAGTTTCCATTGGGTAATAACTGTTAAAACCTTCAGCAATCATTTGAGGACCACCGATTCCCTCAAATTCGGCATCGATTCCCTGTTCACGGAAACTACGCATAAGCTTAACACCAAGCGTATCTCCAGAAACTTCCCCAACTACAATGCCTATTTTAAGTTTTCGGTTTGCCAAGGCGATTTACCCAAGAATTTGAAATAATGCATTCTAGCATAGAGGTTTCCCAATCTTGAACTTGATCTATTTGTACTTACCAAGAGCAGCCACAGCACAAGCTATCTAAAATTACACTCATTCACCATATTTTAATCTAAATTAACAATGCAATTTGAATTGTAGCTTACATTTACAAACAATAAAATAAATGAGAATTATTTACATTATCTTTAATCTTATGAATATCCCACCTCGACCATTTAAGCTTACCGTAATCGCCTGCGCGATTTGTTATGCAAACCTCTCTTATGCTCAAGACTCAGAGGTACAAGCTTTACAGACGATTCAAGTTAAAGCATCAAATGCTGAGCAGGCTTCTGAACAAACCAAAGCATATAATGTTAAAAATTCGAGTAGCGCAACCAAGCTTAATATTGAGGCTAAAGAAACTCCTCAAACCATTAATGTCGTTACTCGTCAGCAAATAGAAGATTTCGGACTTACCAGTACTCGCGATGTTTTAAAAAACACCCCTGGTGTAACCGTCTCTAGTCAAGAAACCGAGCGAACTACTTATATGGCTCGTGGCTTTGAGATTTCAAATATTTTAACTGACGGCGTAGGCTTTCCCCTCTCAGGTTATAACTATAACAATACGAATCCTGATACTTACTTTTATGATCGTGTAGAAGTGGTTAAAGGAGCTGACTCTTTAACTAATGCCTTTGGCGATCCGAGTGCAACCATCAATAATATTCGAAAACGTCCAACCCAAGAATTCCAAGCAAGTGGCGGCCTAAGTTATGGCTCTTGGGATACGCAGCGTTATGAAGCTGATGTTTCTGGTGCGATTATACCAAGTGGAAAAGTACGTGGCCGTATTATGGGCTATGAACAAACTGGTGATTCTTACCTTGATCGGTATTCTTCTGAGAAAAATGGTTTCGCAGGTATTATTGAAGCTGATTTGACAGATAGCACTTTACTTACAGCAGGTTATAGCCAAGAACAAAATAACCCCAATGCAAACAACTGGGGTTCGCTACCTTTGTTAGATGCCAATGGTAAGCAGATTTCATATGATCGCTCATATAATCCAAACCCTGACTGGGCGCACTGGGATAATGAGACACAAAATGCTTTTGTTGAATTAAAACAAAAAATTAATGACCTATGGACGGCTAAACTGACTTATAACTATCTTGATACCAAGCATAATAGTCGTCTTCTTTATTATTATGGATATCCCAAAGCTGATGGTTCTGATGTTGCTTTAACAGCTTGGGGAGGACAAGAACATCAAGAAAAACATGCTGTCGATTTTAATCTTGAAGGGAGCTATAAGCTTTTTAACCAAGAACATGAGGCAACTTTAGGCTACAGCTACGTACGTAACCATCAGCAAGATAAACAATCTTCAGGTTTTATTAACGATGCTAATATTTTGAATGATTACTCTCAAGGATATTTACGCCAGCTCACGACAAATTGGGCAAGCTGGACACCGCAATCTATAACTTGGTCAGATTTTACAGAAGCTGCAAACTATAAACAGAATATTAACTCCATCTATGCTGCGACGCGCTTACATCTTAATGAAGATTTAAAACTTTTACTTGGTGCAAACTATGTACAGGCTGAAAGTAAAGGTGAAAGTTATGGTTCTCCAATGTCATATAGTGAAAGTAAAGTCTCACCATATGTTGGACTAACCTATAACTTTACACCTGAATATACAGGTTATATGAGTTACACCTCAATTTTCCGGCCTCAAACTGGTATTGATAAAAATACCAATCAAGCTTTAAAACCTATTGATGGTAAAAGCTATGAAATGGGCGTAAAAAGCTCATGGCTAGATGACCGTTTAACAGGAACACTTTCAGTATTTAAAACTGAACAAAATAATTACCCTCTACGCAGCTCAGATGGAAATCCACTTAATCGAAAAGTACCAACGAGTGATTTAGAGTCACAAGGTGTAGAAGTCGGTCTATCTGGTCAAATCACAGATAATGTGAATCTTTCTTTCGGCTATGCTCAATTTAGTATTAAAGATACCAAAAATGGTGGCGAGGCAAGAACTTACAATCCAAACCAAACACTTAACTTGCTAACCACCTACACTCTACCAGCTTTACCTAAGCTGAAAGTTGGTGCAGGTTTACAATGGCAAGATGGGATAAAGTTATATGATTCAAATGTAAACAGTACGATCAAACAAGATGCATATGCTTTAGTTAATTTAATGGCAAGCTATGAAGTCAATGATCATATTACGCTTCAAGCAAATGGTAATAATATTTTTGACAAGAAATATTTAAATAGTTTCCCCGATGGGCAAGCTTTTTATGGAGCTCCAGCCAACTATACAGTTGCTGTAAAATTTAAATATTAATACTGTAGCCAATCTCAATTTAGGGATTGGCTTTACTTATTATTCTTTGTGTATGTGTCAGTGAAGATGTCCAAAACTGTAAATATCCCAGTGTCATATCGTATAAAAGTTTTCTATCGTTTCTTGCTAGTTTTCGGTATGGGCTTTGCCTGTATGACGTATTTAAGTCTTGGACTCACTGGAATTTTCCTTTTGAATCTGGACAAAGCTGAGGCTATCTATCTTTCAGCATTTATAGCGATTTTATTTTACGTAGCCTTTGTGATTGTTGGATTCTGCATTCAATCATTATTGCGACTGACCATTCTATCAATCGCGCTATTAGCCCTTTTCTTTATTGTGACACGGACGGTAGGTTATGCATAAAGGTATACGTCAATCTATGGCATGGCTACACTCATGGACTGGCTTAATTTTTGGATGGCTTGTGTTTGCAATTTTCTTAATGGGAAGTTTGTCCTACTACCGCCATGAAATTAATTTATGGATGCAACCGGCGCTTGCGCAATATGAAGTAAAGCAAGATATTGCCATTAAAACAGCATATCAATATTTACAAGAAAACGCTCCAGACGCCAAATCTTGGTATTTAACTGTTGCAACACCAGAAAGTCCGGTCAACACCATGTATTGGGAAAAAGCTGACGGTGGTTATGGCAATGCCACACTTGATGCTAACACGGGAAAAGAGCTTCAACTTTCGGCGACCTTAGGCGGCGATTTTTTTTACCGCTTCCATTACCAACTTTTTGGAATTCCAATAATAGTTGGGCGATTAGTCGTGTGTCTTGCCGCATTTATTATGCTGATTGCTTTGATTTCAGGCATTATTACCCATAAAAAAATATTCACCGACTTTTTTACTTTACGTACATTTAAGTCTCAGCGTTCATGGTTAGACTTTCATAATATTTCTTCAGTCGTTGCTCTGCCCTTCTTTTTAACCATTACATTTACAGGCTTAGCTATTTTCTTTTATTTATATCTGCCTTGGGGAATGCAAAAGCTTTACCCTGAAAACCCGTATCAATATTTTACCGAAATCCGCACAAAGACTATGCTTGAGAATCAATCGATTCAACCTGCCCAAAACTTAGCTATTGAGAAGCTGCTGAGCCAGGTTCAACAAAGTTGGGGCAAACAACCTTTATCAACAATGAGTGTGAAAAATCCAAATACGAACCAAGCTCAAATTACATTTATTCAAAAAGAAGACCGCACTATTACTCGAAATCAGCCTCAAATTACATTAAATGCATCAACTGGCAAAGTCTTAGAAGACACACGTAATAATAGCCCTATTGCAACATTAAATGCAGGTGTCTATGGCCTGCACATGGCAACATTTGCTCAGCCTGTACTTCGTTTAGGATTCTTTTTCTCTGGCATTCTTGGCTGTGTAATGATTGCCTCTGGTTTGTTACTGTGGAGTCTTAAACGACAAATTCAAAATAAGAATAGTCAGTTTCATTTCGGGCACTATTTAGTTGACCGTTTAAATGTTGCAGCATTTGTAGGATTGCCTTGTGCAACTGTCGCCTACTTAAGCGCTAATCGATTATTTACAATCACTTCAAGCACAATCAATTATGAAATTTATAGTTTTTTCTTCGTTTGGCTAATCAGCTTAATCATTGCATTAATCACTAAAAAACAGCATTTGTGGCGAACTCAACTTAGCGTTTTTATTATGCTATGTATTACACTTCCAATCTTAAATCTAAGTTATTTACTTAAACATGATTATGTGCAAAACATCAGTGATTATTGGACGTTTGCACGTGTAGATGTATTTTTGTGGGTCTTTGCAACTTTAGCCATTTTTATATTCTGCAAAATTCAACCTATCCAGCATCAAGCTGTCGCAAAAATTCAAAAAAAGCTGAATAAACTAAATACTGAGGTGAGCTCATGATTCTTATAGCGTTCATCTTAATTTTATTAGGTATGTACTTGTTATTTATGGCGAGCGAAAAATATCGATCGCCGAAATCGACAGGTCATTTCAAATCGTTAGCTCAAAAGTATTACCGGCACTTCAAAATAGCTGCATTTATATTATTTGGTTTGTGTGCATTTATTCTTATTCAACAATATAAATTTTCAATTGGTTTTGTCAGTTGGTGGATCTTTGCAACGCCATTAACTTTTCTTCTTATACTTTTAATTAATCCACTAAAGTCATCAAAATAATCATTTTCTTAAAAATGATGAAAAATAGTACAAGCTAAGCAAAATTTTCGTTGCTTAGCTGTTTTTTGCATAAGTAAATCATTATTCATGACAACTGTTTATCTCTAAAAGGAATAAGATATCTGCGTTTCGTGATAAGTGGCGATAAAGATGTCTGGTGCTTTTGAATTTATCTTAGCGGGTATGTTAGTTGGTTTCTGTGTAGGGATTACAGGAGTTGGTGGTGGATCATTAATGACACCAATTTTAATTGGTCTTTTTAGAATTGAACCTCATATCGCGATTGGTACCGATTTACTTTATGCTGCAATCTCAAAATTTTGTGGATCAATGGTTCACGCAAGAAAGCTCAATATTGTTTGGCCAATTGTTTTATGGTTGGCTGTAGGTAGTATTCCCGCATCTTTCGGCACCTCATGGGTACTTGAGCATTATTTAAGTCAGTCAACACACTATAAAGCTGTATTAACCATGGTATTAGGCTTTATGTTGACCTTAACTGGTGTTTCCATCATTTTCCGTACGCGCATTGAGAAGTTCTTTAATAAATTCAGATCTAAAGAAGTTACCCAAACTGAAAATGAGCAGTTAGCAATCCATAAAAAACGTAGCCTTATCGTGATTATGGGCATCATTTTAGGTGTATTCGTAACTCTTTCATCAGTTGGTGCGGGTGCATTTGGGATCATGGCACTTGTGATTATGTTCCCGAACTTGCCAATGATCCGAATTATCGGGTCGGATGTTGTACATGCGGTATTACTTACCTTAGTGGCTGGCCTTGGACACATGAGTGCTGGTAACGTCGACTTTACCCTTCTGATGTGGTTATTGGTGGGTTCGATTCCAGCAATTATTATTGGAACATTAATTAGCTCTCGTATGCCTGAACGTTTAATCCGAAAAATTCTAGGGATTACCCTATTTGCCCTCGGTGTTAACTTTATGGTTCATCCAGTCAAAGCAAAACCGAAAGCACCTGTGGTACAACAACAAGCAGTAGTTGCCGAAAAAACAGGCAACTCGACTGAAAGATAGTAAAATCAATAGGATTTTTCCAATCTGAAATACCATGAGATGTAGTATTTTCATAATTATTTCATGGTATATTCAGTACACAAAACAACCTTTAGTATGATCGAACCAGTGACAGCAATGACTACACATTCAAATTCCGTTTCAAAGCCAGATATCGACGACGTTAATATTAAAAGCATTCAAACTCTTGTAACACCAGCTGAGCTTAAGTCAGAACTTCCTTTATCTGACGTTGCTTCGCAAACTGTTCTAAAAGGCCGCGAAACTATCCGTAATATTTTAGATGGTTCAGATAAACGTTTGTTTGTCGTTATTGGTCCTTGCTCTATTCACGACCCCAAAGCTGCTCACGAATATGCTGATCGCTTAAAAGTACTTAGTGAAAAAGTTAAAGATTCATTGTATTTAGTTATGCGCGTTTATTTTGAAAAACCACGTACAACTATTGGTTGGAAAGGCCTAATCAATGACCCTGATATGAATGACTCATTTAATATCGAAAAAGGTTTACGTATTGGCCGTAAACTCTTGCTTGAGTTAAATGAAAAAGGTTTGCCATGTGCAACTGAAGCACTCGACCCGAACTCTCCACAGTACTACCAAGACTTAATTTCATGGTCTGCGATTGGTGCACGTACAACAGAGAGCCAAACTCACCGTGAAATGTCTTCTGGTTTATCATCACCAGTTGGTTTTAAAAATGGTACAGATGGTGGTTTAACTGTTGCAACCAATGCGATGCAATCTGTTAAATATGGCCATAGTTTCTTAGGTCTAAATGAAGACGGCCAAGTTTCAATTATTAATACAAATGGTAACCCTTATGCACACGTTGTATTACGTGGTGGTAACGGTAAACCGAACTATGACGCAGGCTCGGTTGCAGAAGCAGAAAATGCTTTAGCAAAAGCTAAAGTGAGCAACAAAATCATGATTGATGCGAGCCATGCTAATTCAAATAAAGACCCGTACTTACAACCACTTGTTCTTAAAAATATTACTGAACAAATTTTAGATGGTAATAAGTCAATCGTAGGTATTATGGTTGAGAGTCACCTGAAAGGCGGCCGCCAAGATATTCCGGATAATCTTTGTGATTTAGAATATGGCAAATCAGTAACTGATGGTTGTATCGATTGGGAAACTACTGAAAAGACCTTGCTTGAAATGCATGAAGCTTTAAAAGATGTTTTACCAAACCGCTAATTCATCTTTTTAAGATTGAAAATTAAGCCCTCATTTTTTTGAGGGCTTTTTTATTTTTGGATGGATCTCAAAATTAAACTAAATAAAAATAACTCAAAACAAAAGCAAAAAGCAGCACGGTTTCACTAATCTCAATTGCTGCACCAACAGTATCCCCCGTAATACCACCAATTCTTTTTATAAACAGATGTCTTAAATAAACGAGACTTATTAAAAAACTAATGATGGCAATAAGCCCTTGCAACTCCCAATAGAAAGGTAATAGTAGAACTAACCCAGTGATTATCCATGAGGCTGTTTTAGGTAAGTGATCAGTCAAAGAACGCCCTAAACCTTTTTCACGTACATATGGTGTAGTTAAGAATAAAATAGATGGCACCACACGCCCAAGGATAGGAACAAAGACTAAAAATAACGTTTGATGCTGTTCAATCAATACATAAACCAATGCGAGTTTAAGCAAACATATGATAACTAAGCTGAGGACTCCAATTGGGCCACAACTTGGATCCTTCATGATTTGTAAAGTACGTAGTTTGTCTCCAAAACCACCTATCCATGCATCGGCCGTATCTGCTAGCCCATCTAAATGCAGCCCACCTGTTAGCCAAATCCATAAAGTCATGATGATAGTTGCAAGCAAAATAACGGGTAATTTGGCAAAAAGACAGGCAACAATAAAAAGTATGCCGCCAATAATCAGACCGACTAGAGGATAAAACAAAATAGCTCGACCATTTTGTTGCGCCGTTGGTATAGTCTTTAACTCAATAGGCAGAACAGTTAAAAATTGCAATGCTATCCAAAAAGGTGTCATATCCAAGTCTCTAACTGATCTATATCTAAAACAAATTGAATTATGAAGAAATAAAAATGGGAATAGCAATCCCTATTCCCATTAAAGACTTCAAAAAACTGAAAATCTATTGCATTTGATAGCACTGTTTCAATTTGATGTAGTCATAGTAAAAACTGGTTGGTGTGTAGCGTGCATAGTTACATGCAGATTTGAACAAAGTTTCTTTTTCGTTATAAAGCATTTTTACCAAAGTAGAGCCTTGACTATTTTGGTAAATATCCCACTGTACATTTGCCGCCATAGGTGAAACTACTTCACCACGCCATGCACTTGTCGAGTAATTATAAGTCTGGCGTAGTGGTAACGGCTGCATCATATTATGCAAATCTAGGCTGGTTGCCAAAGGAATAATAATTTCAGCATGGGCAAACCGTAAAACTGCTTTGTAAGGCTGAGCTTTATTCACCACAGCGTCAACTTGTTGGAACAGATCCTGTTTGAGTCCTTGGGCAATTTCACTTGTGACTTTATTTGACTCTGTAAAACTTGGACCTTTTTCGTAAAAATCGTTTGCATCATTAAATTCAGCGTAGAATTTCGCAGCATCTAACGGCATATATTTATCAAAATTAATACCTTTCAACTCATCTTTCATACCACCAGAAATTGAATAGAGTTCATAAATATAAGCTGCTGCATCAACTGCGCTGGCAATTGTGTTTTTACCCTTACCTTTTTCTGTAATTTGCTCACCTTTAGGTGAGGTTACCGTGAAAGATCCGGTATTGCTAAAGCTATAACCTGTTGTACCCAGTTTTTTAATAAAGTCTGCTTTAAAAATCGGACTGAGCACTGTTTGAGCTGTTTTTTCAGCCTCAGTATTTTTTGATAACTCATCTAACTTTTGTGCTAAATCTTTATTATTTTCTTCAAAATCTTGATAGGCCTGACTAGCATCATAAATTTTTTGTTGGCTAGCACTCAGGGGTTGAGCTAAGTCTTCGTCTGCATTCAAACTATGAAAATAGAGTTTGAAACGATCTACGCCGCCATCTTCAACACTCGCCACGCTCTCACTTGATAAATTGGTATAAGACAATGGAAAAATTTTATCTTTCAGTTGCGGTTGTTGTTTTATAAGTTCAGCAGTGAAAAATTTAGCACTATCTACCGCACGATCCACCCCAGAACTTTGTACCAATATAGAGGCTTGAGAATTTAAAAGAGTTGGTAAGCGTTGTAATAAACGATCTGCAATGCCACGGTGTTCTAAGATACCAGTCATGGTTTCGTTTCCATAACCGTACTGGCGGATCCCTTCCACGCCATAACCTAATAAGATATTTGCCTTCATCATGGCTTCTAAATCAGCACCTAATTGCTCACCTAAAGGTGTTAAGGCATTTTCTGATTTTGCCTGTTTCCATAAATTATAAAGTGCCAAATCATATTTCAGACTTGAGAGGCCTCTTGAACCGTGACGCGCCACTAGCTCTGTAAAAACTGGCTGGAATCCATTCGGTGCTTGTTCATAGTTTCTTATTTCTTGTTGAGGTTGGTAAGGCGTTTTCGTTTGATAATATTTTGATTGGTTTGTAGATGGTGCAGTTTGAGCTTCTTGATCATCATTATTGTTACACGCTATGAGTAATAGTGATGCGGCGAGCATAGTTGTTTTAAATAAAATATTCATAAGTCAGATGAGTAATTAATAAGAAATGCCAATAGCTTAGTTTTTAGGAGTGACAGTTCTATTACATAGACTTAAATATCTTCATAAAAATAACAACTTACAAGTATATAAAAATATAAAACTACTATCTTAACTTAAAATTTAATTGACCATCTGTTTCAGAAAATTCGAGTGAATATAATTTTCCAAGCTCTGCTGGCATTTTAAGTAAGTCATCTAGAGGTTGTTGTTTAGCTAAACAAGTCAATAGCTTAATTACACCGCCGTGGGTAACAACCAATCCATGTTGCCAGTTTTGTTTTTGCATCTCTACAAGTAGTTCCTGAAAGCCTTTAAGCACCCTTGTTTGAAATTGCATTAATGTTTCTGCACGCGGTGGACAATATTGACTCGGTTTTTGCCAAAAATTTGCCAGTAATTCTGGTGAAGTTTCATAAATTTGCTGAGTTGAGACACCTTCCCACTCACCAAAATACATTTCTTTTAAGTCATGGTTTAAAAGTAAAGGTAGCTGAGTTGTCTTTGCAAGTTTCTCAGCAAAACAAGCACAACGTTTTAATGTTGAACTTATAATGACATGCCATGACTGATTTGTAACTTGCTCAATGGTTGACTGCATTTGCTGCCAACCTTTTGCCGTTAACTCATCATCCAAATGTCCACGTAAAGTATGGCTATACTGACTTTCGCCATGTCTGAGCAAATCAATTCTGAATTTACCCAATTTTATCCCCGCTTACAGCAGCTTGAGCAAATGTAGCCATCTGGTTGTGTAATACACATGCCATTTTAACTAATGCCAAAGCAGCGCCAGCCCCACTACCTTCACCTAAACGCAAATTCATTTTTAAAATCGGCTCAGCATTGAGTTCTTGTAAAATACGTCGGTGTCCATATTCTGCCGATTGATGGCCAAAAAACATCCAGTCACGCACGTTAGAATTCATTCGTACTGCGCATAAAGCAGCGACCGAACTAATAAAACCATCGACAATGATAGGTAAGCCCACCTGCGCACAGCGAATGTAAGCACCGATAATTGCTGCAATTTCCAAACCACCTACAGCACATAGTGTTTTGAATACATCACCAACAACATGTTTATGGTGAAGTTCAATTGCCTTTTCAATTACTTCAATTTTATGTCTTAACTGATCGGCACCAATTCCTGTACCAACTCCAGTTAATTGCTCGGCAGTATCATTTAATAAAAGACATGCTAAGGCAGAAGCAGAACAGGTATTTCCTATCCCCATTTCACCCGCAATATAAATATCTGCACCTTTAGATTTGGCCGTGTCTACACTGTTTTTACCTAACTCTAAAGCAGCACGACATTCATCTGCATTCATTGCGGCTTGTTTGGCAAAATTTGCAGTGCCGGCACGAATACAATGACGTTCAACTCCGGTGTATTCGTATGCTTCACCTACGGTACCGCAATCAATCACTTGCAAATGAGCTTGATGATATTTAGCAAGTACACTAATTGCTGCACCACCAGTCGTGAAGTTTTGTAGCATTTGACAGGTAACGGCTTGAGGATATGCAGAAATATTTTCTTCAACCACGCCATGATCGCCAGCAAAAACTGTAATCCATGGATGGCTAACTTGCGGATGTGCATTTGATTGCAAACTAGCAAGTTTGACTGCTATGAGTTCTAGATCACCTAAAGCTCCAGTAGGCTTTGTAAGTTGGAGCTGGTGTTGCTCAGCTTGTTGTTTTGTGTCCAAATCAGGTTGCTGTACAGTCTCTAACCACCAGTTCATTTTATTTCTCACCTTTTAAAATCATTGGAAAACCAGCCACACAAAACATAACCTTATCTGCAATTTGCCCTAAACTCTGATGTAGCCTGCCTGCTTCATCGACAAATCGACGACTAATCTCACCGAGTGGGACAACCCCAAGTCCTGTTTCATTACTTACTAAAATAATTTCTGACTCAAGCATAGGTAAAACTTTTAATAGCTGCTCACATTCAAATTGCTGAACATTTTGATCTTCTAAAAGTAACAAATTGGTTAGCCAAAGTGTTAAACAGTCCACCAGAATAATTTGGTTAGTTCGATCAATATTTTGCAAAGTTTTTGCTAAATATAAAGGTTCTTCAACCAAAGACCAGTGAGAAGGACGCTGCTTTTGATGATGGGCTATTCGACTTTGCATTTCAGGATCAAGTGCTTGCGCCGTTGCAACATAAGTGACAGCTAATTGCCTATCTATTGCCGTTTGTTCAGCCAGTCGGCTTTTGCCAGAACGGGCTCCACCCAAAATCAGTTGCAACATGAATCACCTAAAAACAAATGCTGAGATGGATATAACTTACCTTGTAAAGTTTGAGCTTGATAATAACCAAATGTTAAATGCTCGACTTTAAGATCAAATTCAGCTTGTTTGTATTGTACAGGTAATTGAGAAATTTTATGTAAAATCAAATCACTACTATAGTCTTTTTTATACAACCCCAATGTAATGTGCGGGCAATACTCTAAAGCCGCAATTTCATTAGAAACTAGGCTAAGTTTTTGGCGTATCTGAGATAAGATATTTTCGGTGTCTCGTATTTCTACAAATAAAGCACTACTAAAACTATCTACTGAACCAATTTTTAAATGAAACGGAGCAAAATCTTCTTTTCTTAAGATTTCTCTTTGCTGCTCAAATTCACCAAAACTAAAGTCATCACTATAAATTTTAGTTTCATGAATTAAGAATCCACATATAAATAATGTGACATGATATTGACGGTTATTGGGTTCTAATAAGAATTCTGAAAAATGCGCACGCAATTGATCTAGATAATGAACTAATTTCCGATCATTAATTTCTAGATACCATAAAGCGTAATTTTGACGCCCAAGGTGCCACTCAGGATAATCACGTATAGATGTTGGCACCATGAACCTCGAGGGTTTTATCAGCACAACTTTAATTCAAAATCATTCAATTTTTGTATTAAAGCATGTTTGCCTTTCAGTTGTAGAGCATTAATTACTTAAAAGAATTTAGGCATGTTGAGCACTCGTATTTTTTGAATTGGTAATTTTCATGTTTAAAGGCTGTTTGCTTTGTTCAGAAAATAAATATTGAACTAATTGTGTTAACTCAACTTCAAGTTGCCCTTTTTGAGCGGCACTCATATCCAGTTTTTGAACTTGGTCGTGTAAATGTTTAATTGCATCAGTCTCTTCAATTTCTAAAAATTGAATCGCATAGGCATAACCTAGCGCAGCACCTTTTAAAAGGTTTTTATAAGGTAAATCATGAGCGATATTCACCCCAATTGATGCAATTACTCTTTCATTATGAGTTAATTTGCGAAGTGGATCTCTTGCCACTCTTTGACAAGGATCTTTAAAAGCATATTCACATGAGTCTAGAAAGCTTTGTGCCATGCGGTCCAAATCCTTCGCATAATTAGGCAATACGATTGCAAGTCCCTGCTTCACTTCTGTAATTAAGTTTTCTGCAAATGCTTTAACTGAATGATCTCCCATGGCAACACCAATAGAATCATGACCCAGTAAAGATGCATACCAAGCAAGCATGGCATGTACGCCGTTCCATAGACGATTTTTGATTAATTGAATGTCAGTAATCTGCCCCACCAAAACTACTTGACGCAACTTTTCGAGTAAAGGGCTGCCTTTTTCTACATAAATTGGCATATCCGTTTCGCTATGAAACAGAATTAGGTCCATGCTTTGTAATATATGTCCTGGCTGGAAATTACGGCGCATGTTATCGACATATAAAGAAGCCTGATTTTGCTGATCTTGAGTCAGTTTATTACAGTCTTCAATTTCGATTTGTTCGTCGTGTTCCACATCTTCTAAATGCTGTTCAAGAAAATTATGCTTAATACGAAGTTGGCGATATAAACTCTGATTAGATAGTTTTGAAACCATGCGGTTTACAACGGTGTCGCAAAAGTAATGTTCTTTTAAAATATGCTCAGTCACATCTTCATCGTTGGTCAACTCCAGGAGAGCTTCTTTAAGATGCTTCATAACCAAATATTTCGCACCAACCTTATTTAAAATAATTAGAAAGGTTAACGGTTCTATACATGTTTCAAGTTGCGAGTTAAAACGTGCATATAACCCTTTTGCAATTATTTTTGCCTCAACTTCGATGGCCTGTTCAGGTAAACAAAGTGCAATTAAGCTTGAATGAGTATACATCTCTAACATTTGTTGTTCATTTTCAGAATCAACAATGGTCATATTCTCAATACGCTCATCATAAGAAAATTGCCCATAGCGAATGCTATATGTTCCAAATGCATTCACGGCTTCGCGAAAAAGACTATTTCGTGTTGATGCAATAATACGTTTTGGTTTTGTATATCCATCCCAATGTGACAAGATTTGCGCTATGTAACCACCGCCAATCGCACCGAAACCATGTATCCCAACTGTAAGTTGATTCAAGCTTTGTGGAAAAGGCTCCTGTATCTCTGGCATATCCATAACTGGAATAAATTGGTCAAGGTCATTCAATAAGTCATACATTTGTTCATAATAAAAATGTGCTTTTTCCAACATTTCGTCATTTGGTTCTTTAATATCTTTTAATAAAATCGTTAAACCTTTTGAAGTGTGAGCTGAAGTTAAACCATTTTCAGAATCTTCAAACATTAAACATTGGTTAGCGTCCAAGTGAAGTTGACTAGCAGCTTTTAAAAAGATTTCTGGATGCGGTTTACCTTGTTCTACTTCATCACCACAGGTAATCACATCAAAAAATTTATAAACATTCGCATTAATTAAATATTCTTCTGCAATTGCCCTACGGCTTGAAGTCGCAACAGCCATTCTTAAACCAGATTTTCGCAAACGCTCTAGAACTTGAACCAAACCTTTTTTAATAGGCACGCCGTGTTTTCGAATATATTCAAGTTCCATCTCATCAGCTTTTTTTCGAATTTCTTTATATGGAACATTTACGCCATATAGACGTTGCGCTAATTGCTCTGCAGTAGTTGCACTTAAACCTAGACATTGCATTAAATATTCGTGTGAAAATTCCTGTCCAATGAGTTCTTGAGATGCCTGTTGCAATGTTTGAAACCGCAAGCGCTCAGTATCAAACATTGTCCCATCCATATCGAAGATAGCTCCGTGAACAGGTTTTCCATGAAAAATAAGCACGTTTTTACCTCTTTTTTTGATCATGTTTTATTCAGGGTATACAAAAAAATAGCTAAAAAGACAGAATGTTAATAAATGAAACATTAGTGGTTATTTTTTAATCAAAAAACACATTTGATCTGTGACTGTGGCGAGTTAAATAACTAAAAGAGTTGAAATATATAAATAACTGTGAAATTAATTTTAACTACAAAAGCAGCAGGCCATCCTCGCCTACTGCTTTTGATTAGTTCTTTTTGTTGCGCTGATCATGTTTATTTTTCTTTGTTCCATTTACCGCTAGTTGAACCTGCCTATTTTTATAATGTCCTGCAGGCGCTCACATACCAGAAATCAACTCATCTTTTTCAACATCATTGTTATTGGAGTCTCTGGTATAACTTTAAATCGTCTAAAACTCAGCATTACAGTAGTAGACGTTAAACTTAATTATTAGAATATCCCTCAACTTTCAATATGGATAATGATAATCATTTGCATTTAATAATGCAAGTTTATTTTATTATTTTTTTAAATTTATTAAGGAATACCTATGATTTATAGATATTCCCTATCTCACTTCACATTAATAGTTAAATGTATAACTGAGGCCGTAAGTACGTCCTTCAGCTGGTATACTTTCTACAAGACCATATACTTTTTCTGCTTGTTGACTATAGACAGTTCGATAATCTCTATTCCAAACATTATATACACCAAAATCTATACGTCCTCTCCAAGCTGAAAAATGTGCCAAAACATCCATCGTGCTATAGCCTTTAATTTTTACAGCTGAAAGTGAGCCATCTTTTACTGCTTCATTTGTACCTTTTACAGCAAGCATTTGCACACGAGCACCATATCCTTCATCACTGTTCCACTCGGCAAAAACCGTACCTTTGATTGGCGAGACTTGAAAAGCATTCAACTCTTTCCATTTACCAACCGTATCTTTATATTGACCTCGCGTATAACCAAGTGTT